>NZ_JAKUFQ010000091.1:0-22484 GCF_022663475.1 Bacillus cereus group sp. BfR-BA-01382 | reverse complement strand
AAAATTACTATGATAGTCTGGTTGCAGTTTGGATTTTCACACATGTTGTGATATATGAAAATCGAAAAGGCAACCAGGCTTTTTATTTTTTCAGAATACACATTATGATTGTAAATTTAGTCGATTAATACATTTAATGTTCGGAATATTCGGTGCATAAAAAGCGAGGGAGGGAAGTACATTGCAAAATCAAATAGGGAAATTTGGGCGTATACTTCTCGCTGGAGGAATATTATTTACACAAGTTGGTGTGCTAGACTACTCTGCAACGAAAGTTTATGCGGTTACAAATGACGAGCAAGGACGTTTTATCGTTCATATGGATAAACAAGAAATAAAAGTTGATGAAAATGTAGTATTAAAGATTACAAATACAAATAAACAAGATGCTAATATCGAGCTGAAATTATCTAATGAGCAGCTCTTTAATGAAGAAGAAACGAAAAAAATGAATGAAAATAATAAAGCGATTCAAAACATTTCAGTAACAGAAGATCACATTGTAAAAATTGAAAAGAATGAACAAAGTAATTTTATCGGTGACGTATATGTAGTCATTCAAATGAAAAAAGCTGGAGAGTACAAATTTGAACCGATAGTGAAGTTTGAAGGGAATGAAAAGAAAATTGAATCTCCTTCTCTACATGTTGTAGAGAAAAAAGAGGCTTTAAATGTAGCTATTTCTGATGAAAATCCAAAGGCTTCAGAGGAAGTTGTGAAAAAAGAAAAAAATGAAAAAGTAAAAGTATCGGAAGAAAATAAAAAACAAGAAATAAAGCCTACTAATGCTGAAGTTCCAAAAGAAACGAATACTTTAGAGAAAGAAAAGGTTAATGAAGAACTCGTATCAAAGGAAAATGAATTAAAAGAGAGCAATAAGGTAAACGAAAATAATCAGGAATTACCTGCTATTCAAGCTGAGAAGGTATTAAAGAGCCAATCTCTACTAGCTGCTAGTCCTGTTACAAGTATTCTTAGATATCCAAATGTAAAGGTAATAAATAATAGAACAGGTGAAGGGCCTTCTATCCCGGGTAAATATGCTTTTAGATTTGTTTGGAGCCCACAAGTAACATATGAGGTAAAGGGTAGTAGCAATGACAGAACTGGTCAAAGTCAATATACATTTAGAAATTCAAATAGAGAACAGTACGTATTAGTAAAAAAAGCTGGTGAATATCAAGGGAAATGGATTGATGTCCGTATTAATATTCACTCTATGACAGCTTCATCTGTAGATGTTAAAACACCAATAACTAAAGGTGATGCAAAAAACTTTTTACAATTATATGGGAACGGAAGGTCAGGACAAACTTATAATGCTTCCTTTGAATTTTATGAACACGGAACAAGTAAAAAAGTACCATTAACGGCAATGTGGAATTTCAAAAGGATAAATAGTTATAAAAATGTAACGTTACGTAATGATGGTAGTCATTTAACGAATTTATACGTGTATGATACGAGTTCAATTAGGTATCAAGACAAAGGGAATAATAAAATAGAGTTTTCTGGAACAGCAGGCCCAGTAGCTACTCCAGAAGCAGATATGACAATTACATTTGATAATTTAACAGAATTACCGCTAGAAGTTAGATTAAATGCTTCAGGTGTTAATGTATCATACGACCAATTAGCGATTGCACAAATTGAAATTCCAGCTCCAAGTGTAATAGGAGATATCGTGGAAGATAATTCCCGTCAACTTTCTTATAAGGTATATCAAAATATGCCTGCTCAATCGAAAGATATTCACTATGCGAAATCTTTTGTATTAGAAAGTGAAGTGAATAAGGATTTTACTGTGAATGATGTTTCCATTCAAGATGTGGAAAGTGGAGATGATGTAAGTAGCTTCTTTGATATTAGCAGGAAAAACAATAAGGTCACTGCGGTTGCGAAAGCAAATGCGCTAAAAACAGAAGAATTCAACGGGAAAATTTACGAGATGACAATTACAGGTTCTCCTGTAAAAGGTGCTGATGTAATGAAATATTATAAAGATGGTTATCTTGAAATACCGGTGTCAGCTAAAAACTATTTAGATGACGATAAGAATGGGCAAGATAGTAATCGAGATGGAATCGCAAAAATAAGGTATAAAGGTATTCCGACTGGGAAACCAGTCCCACAAAAAGTAGTGCAAGGAACAGATTTAACAAAAATGGATATTTCTAAATTTGTGACAGATTTATCTGTAGATACGAATTTGGATGTAGATAAACCAATATCAGTAATGAAGTTAATCAATATTCCGGATACAAAAACAATAGGGAATCATACTGTAACGGTTGTAATTGAAACGAAGCAAGGTGTACAAGCGGAGATTCAAGTACCGGTTACTGTCGTTGATGGGACTTTAAAGTTAGTAGACGTACCAAAAGAAATTACCTTTGGGGATGTAACAATTCCATCGAAAACAACGACATACACACCGAAGGCGATTTCAAATTCTTTAAAGGTAACCGATAATCGTGTTAAAAAGCAAAAATGGAGTGTATATGTAAAGGAAATTACACCATTAACTTCAGCGCAAAATGACACATTGACGGGAGCATTGATTTACAAACGAAATGGAAAGGATACACCTTTAAGTAATTCTAGTATAGAAGCATTCTCGTATACTTCTAAAAACGACGAGGAGGTTTCATTAAATTGGAAGGAAAACGAGGGAATTCATTTACAAGTAAAACCAGGGCCGAATGTCAAAGCAAATACAAAATATGCTGGACAGCTAGAATGGACATTAACCGATGCTCCTCTCTAAAAATATATGAAATATATAAATTTTAGAAAGGAGAGAGTAATGAAAAAAATAGTTGGTATTATCGTTTCCACAGTTATATGTGTGCCGTTTCTTATGGCAAATGTAGTAACGGCTACAAGTACGAATTCAAAAGCGGGTATTACATTTTCGAATAGCTATACACCAAATACATCAACTGATCCGACAAAGATAAATACAAAAAAAGAGACAGTTGATAAAAATAAAAATGGAGATAAATATTTACCGAAAACAGGAGGCCAGACACGGGACTTCAAACAATATATAGGATTGTTTTCGATTGTTTTATCTCTATATGTATTCAAAAGAATTAGGGGAAAGCAAGTGTATTCAAAATAAAAAATAGATGAAAACAGAGAAAAGGGGAAGGTACATATGAAACTAGCAAAATTAGCATTAATCGGTGCAGTATCATTAACATCAGTTGCAGCAGTAGGAACTTCAGCATTTGCGGAAGAGAAAGCAAATATGAAATCAAAAACCGATGTAACGTTTATTGAAGATACAAGCACAACAGATCCAAACAATCCAGAAAATCCAAATGAAAAAGTTACACCAGAGAACCCTGATGACCATGAAAAAGGAACAAAAGGTCCATTAAGTATTAACTACGTTTCTAACTTACACTTCGGCGAGCAAGTTATCTCTGGTAATGATCAAACGTACTTTGCAAAATTGGATAAAGTGAAACAAGGGAGCAAAACAGTTGAAGTACCTAACTTCGTATCTGTAACAGATAACCGTGGTACAAATGCAGGATGGAAATTGAAAGTAAAGCAAAATGCACAATTTAAAAGTGGTAATAGTGAGTTAACAAATGCAGCTTTAAGCTTAAGTAACCCAGCTGTAAATTCTGTAACTGATGCACAATATGCACCTACAACATTTAAAAATAAAGTAACGCTAGCTCCAGGTGGAGATGCGGTGGAAATTACTACTGCCGCAAAGAATAAAGGTATGGGTGATTGGACGACTGCATTTGGTAAAGGAACAGAACAAGGTAAACAGAGTGTGAGCTTATTCGTACCAGGTACGACGGCGAAAGAAAAAGGTGCGAAATATTCAGCTGAGTTAACTTGGACTTTAGAAGATACACCAAACTAAGCTTATACAAGATTGAAAATTAAGAATGACTGAATTTTAAAAAATGATTATAAAGGGGTATAAAACTATGAAACTAGCAAAAATAGCATTAATTGGAGCGGTAACATTATCATCAGTATCAGTAGGGACGTCTGCATTTGCAGCTGAGAAAGATGGCGGGAAATTAGACTCAAAAGCATTTATTAAATTCGAGAAAAATACAGATAAAATTGATGTTGTTAATCCAGAGAATCCAGATGAAACTGTAGATCCAGTTGATCCAGATAAAAAAGGTACAGATGGTCCACTAAGTATTGATTATGTATCTAACTTCAACTTTAAAACACAAAAAGCATCAGGGAATAACGAAATCTACTTTGCAGAATTAGATAAAGTAAAGAAAAAAGTAGACGGTTCTGTAATTGACGTGCCGAACTACGTTCAAGTAACAGATAATCGTGGTACAAATGCTGGATGGCATTTAACAGTAAAACAAAATGGTCAATTCAAAACTGCAGATGATAAAGCGTTGGATGGTGCAGCATTAACATTAAAAAATTCAGCTTTGAAATCAAACGCAGGTAGCGACGCACCAACAGCAGAACAATCTATCACATTAAATCCAAGTGGTGCAGCATCTGATTTAATCGATGCAAAAGAAAACCAAGGTATGGGTACATGGGTAAATACGTTTGGTAAAGATGCAACAGAAGCGAAACAAAGCGTAGAGTTATCTGTACCAGGTAAAACGAAAAAAGAACAAACACAATACACAACTTCACTAACTTGGGAACTAACAGACGCTCCTATGTAAGTAAGAGGAATTTTAAGATAAAAGAGGAAAATGAGAAGAGATAAGGGAATGGCTTTAACCTTATCTCTTTCTTGTCTATAAAATGGATATGAAGGGGACTACATAAGAGATGGTAAAAAAACTATTTACTAGCTTACTATTAATTACATTCTTCATGGTAAACGCTTTTTCAGTATATGCGGCTGAAATGAAATTCGCTGTGACAGCAGTTATACCAGAAAATCAAATTGATAAAAATCAAACGTATTTTGATTTGAAAATGCAACCTGGACAAAAGCAAACAATTCAAGTCCAAATGAAAAATGATACGAATAAAGAAGTTGTGGTAGAATCGTTTGCTAATACAGCAATTACGAATAGCAATGGTATTACAGATTATAGTACAGTAGAACCAAAAACGGATTCTACTTTGAAATATCCGTTTTCTAAAATTGCTAAAATGCCAAAAGAAACGAAAGTCCCAGCTAACAGCATAGTGACAGTTGATATAAACTTGGAAATGCCAAGTGAGTCGTTTGATGGTGTTATTTTAGGTGGTTTATACTTTAAAGAAAAAGAAGATGAGAATGCAAAGAAAAAAGATGAAGGTGTGCAAATTGAAAATAAATATGCATACGCAATTGGCGTTGTTTTAAAAGAGACGGATGCTGAAGTAAAACCAGACATGAAATTAAACGAAGTAAAGCCAACACAAATTAACGGGCGTAACGTTGTTACTGCAAATTTACAAAACGTAAAGCCAGCAATGTTAAAAAATTTAAGTGTTGATGCAAAGGTATATAAAGAAAAAGGTACAGACGTTTTATTTGAAGCGAAAAAAGAAAATTTAAGAATGGCGCCAAACTCAAACTTTGATTACGCTATTAGCTGGGAAAACAAAGCGTTTGATCCAGGAATGTACCGAGTAGAAGTGAAAGCCACTGATGGCGATCAAAAGTGGGAATGGACGAAGAAATTTACAATTGAAGGAAAGACAGCCGATAAGTTAAATGATACAGCGGTAGAAGCGAAAAAAGACTACACGCTATATTACATTATCGGCGGAGTACTACTGGTAATTATATTATTAGTTCTTGTGTTCTTCTTAGGTAGACGTTCTAAAAAAGAGGACGATAACGAAAAATAATATATTGATAGTGTAAAAAGAAAATAATGGATGTTTTACTATGAAAAATATATAATGGCTTTGTCTGTTATTTGTTGTAGTTCATTTATATTTCTATTTGTTGACCCGAATCTCGGGTCTTTTTTTATGGAATGAATTGCTATATATCAGTAATGAGAAAAACAGAATATACAGCACTTGCAGCATGAATATAAAGAGGGGTTGTATACTCTCTCAAAAATAGGTTTCCAGCTGTAATACTGTTAGCACCAGTAAATTCGGTGCTAACAGTAGGTTCGTTTTCTGGCACAACGAAAGCATTTACGTTGGTACATGTACTTTCTCATTTATCTATTTTTCTGTGGTCAATTGTATTGTGTATATAAATTTAAAAATGATAGCGTTAGAGCCACCATTTCTCCTGAGGAAGCAAAATAACATCCACATCAAAATTCTCTTTAAACCAATCATACATCAATGTCTCTTTCACTAAATATTCAGAGGCAGAGTGTGACACCCCAATTAGAGACATATTTGTTTCTTTTACATAATCCATAATGAGCGAGTATTTATGTCGCCCGTAATCATTGTCGATATGGCAATGGATTTCTCCTGTAATATATGCTTCGGCACCTTTTTTTTCTGCTTCCTTCATTAAAGATACAACATCGCCACATCCAGCGATAATTGCGATTTTTTTGATGGAATCATGTCGTTTACCTTCGAAGTCTGTGTAAGGGATCTGGAAGAGTTGTTTTAGATGTTTTTGGAGTGCTTCTGTTGATGTTTCATCTATTTCACAAATAAGGCCAACTGGTTCTTGTTCTGGACCTCCATATGCAAAGTCGTCCACTACAGTAGCGTTTAATGCTTTTGCAATTGAAATACTCGTTCCATGCGTTTGATGAAAATCCATTGGTACGTGACATGTATATATAGAAAGTTGTTTTTCTTTTATTCCTTGCAAATATTTTTCAGGAATTGGTATGAAACCGCGGCCTGATCTTCCAATTGGATCACCGCACTCCATTACAAGGGGATGGTGCATAAAGAGTAAATCACCGGGTGTGGATTGTGAAATGAATGTTTCAAGAACGTCATCTGTAGGGAATACAGCTAAAAATACTTTGTTTACATTTTCAGATCCGTGCATCATAAGGCCGTTAAATAAATCTACAAAATTTGCTTCGAAAAATTGTTGCCAAGGAAATTTGATAGGATCATATACGGCTGGGATAAATCGACTAAAGGCACTATCTTTTCCGTATTTTTCAATTTGAAATAAGTGATCGAGTGATTGCTCTATTTTTTTTAAGGCTGGCATGTTTAATAATCCTCCTTAAGATGATTCTTGCTTTATGAGTTGTTTGTATTCTTCGTAGCGAAATAAGAAGCGATAGGAAACAAATAAAGCCTAGAATCCAGCCGATAGAAGGAGAATAGGGAAGTACATGCTGTAATAGCATTTCGCTAGAAATGAAGAAACTACCAAATAGACTTAATAAAATAGGATATCGTTGTAGTTTGAACACGGATAGCAAACCTCCTTTCTCCTGTATGAACTACTCATAAAAGCTCGATTGCTGAAACTTTATCACATACATTGTATATTAGTCTTAATTTTCTGTATATAAATTTTAAGAAAAATGGTGATACAATATATGAATGATAAGAGAAGAGAGGATGAAGATTAACATATGTACGTTACTGTAACAGAAGCAGCATATAAAAAGATTATGGATACGATTCCAAGTGAAGCGAAATATATAAAGTTATTTTACGATAATGAGGGTTGCGGTTGTGTCATGAGCGGAATCATCGATTTAGTAGCTGTAGCAGAGAAAGATGAGCGCGATGTGGATATTGAATCAAGCACAATGAATTTTATCGCTGATCGTACAAAGCTTGTATTTATGGACGATAAGTTAACGGTTGATTGGCATGAAGGTGGAGGAACTTTTCAGTTGAAGAGCCCAAGCCAGTTTTATAATCCAAATATGAAATTACACGTTCGAGTATAGTAAAGGAAAGGTGATTCCAAAATGTATTTTGGAATCACCTTTTTTTATTTTATAAGTCGATATATTTGGGAAGTCGCCGATATAAATGGAGTTGCGCCAATATAATTTCATTTACCAAAACGTTTCATATAATAAAAAGTTTTTTCACATAATGAAATGTACACATGATTGAATTTTCTTTGCGGAGGGGATACGCATGAGAAGATGGGGAATTGAGTTATTAATTTTAAGTGTTGTTATTATTTGGGGGATTAACTATACAATTGCGAAGTATGGACTTTTAGAATTTACAACAATTGAGTTTACCGCACTTCGTATGATGGCGGCGGCACCGCTCCTGTTACTTCTTACTTTTTTTATTGAAAAGTCGGTTTATATGGAGCGAAAGGATATACCTAGATTAATCATCGTTAGCGTTGTAGGTATTGTACTGTATCAAACGTTATTTATGGAAACTGTCAAATATACATCCGCTACAAATGCCTCTTTACTCATTTCTATTTCACCTATTTTTACAACTGTATTTGCGATTTTTCTGAAACAAGAAAAGTTTTCTTCTCGAAAGCTCATAGGTTCTATCATTGCCTTTAGTGGTGCAGCATTAGTTTTAGTAGCAGGACATTCACTTGCTAGTTCTTTTTATGGCAATGGAATTGGACTTATTACATCAATATGCTGGGGGCTTTATCCTGTTTTAGCAGGACCATTAATTAAAAAATATTCAGCACTACGTGTTACCGCATGGTCAGCCTTAGTTGGCGCGATTCCGCTTTTATTGTTAAGTGGACCATATGTATTTATAATGCCATTTCACATTACACACGGAATGACACTATTCGCCTTACTATATTCCATTTTCTTTGTAACAGTATTCGGCTTAGTCATGTGGTATGTTGGTGTTCAAAAAATTGGGGCGTCACATACGATGGTATATATGTATATAACGCCGCTTGTAGCTGTTTTATTTGCAGCTATCTGGGCAAATGAATATGTATCGTTTCAACAAATCATCGGTGGAATTATCATTTTTTTCGGTCTATGGTTTGTGAAATCAGAGAAAGTAAAAGTTCATTCTACTGCGGGGGAACCTATATCAAAATAGGAAAACAGATCACCTATGATCTGCTTTCCTATTTTTTTATTTTTGGTAAGAAGATGAGAAATAAGATAGCAGTAATAAGTGGAATTAAGTTTAAAAATGGAATACGGAAGAGTGTAATAAGAATAATACCTGGAAGAAGAACACCGAGGACAGCGTAAAAAATGCTATGGTTTTTCGTGTACCAATACAATGAAAGTCCGATAAGTGCAGGGATAATGAGGTGAATGAGAGCCATTAAAAAATAAATCATTAGACGCCCCCTTTATTTGTGTGCTTATTACATCATATCCGTATGTTCATAGATTGATATCATTTTTTTCATAAATGGACGAAAAAAGTTTGGAAAACCGTCACAAAATATGAGAATATGATGTTCGAAATCTTGTATAATATTATTTCCTAAAAACATTTAAACAACATAAACATACGGTTTATTTTGTTTTTAATTTGAGTGAAATGGATGTAAGGAATATGAATTTGAAAGAAATTTTTTGTTGAATAGATAAGAACGAATGAAGAGAGGTACAGCATGATTAGTATGTCACTAAGATCATTTAAAATCCAATCGTATTATATACTAGGTATTTTGTTACTAGGTTGGATGTTAACACCGTTTTCAGCCCACTTTTTAGGCGCTGGAATTGGGCTTATTGTAAGTATGTATTGCGTTTGGCTTTTAGGGAGAAGAATTGAGAAGCTTGGAGATAGTATTGTAAAGAAGACGAAAGCACCGACACTCGGTATGTTTAACCGTTTTGCAGCTGCCATTTTGGGTGCTATTATTATGTACGAAATTGAGCACCACATGGTTATGTGGGCATTTGCAGTAGGGATTATGGGTGGTTATTTCTTAATCGTTGTGAATTTAGGATACTATAGCATGAAAGATGAGAAAGAATTAACGAAGAGCTAAAAAAGATAAAAAGATAAAAAACCTCTTTTGGATGGAATAGAGGATCCAGCGAGGGATAGAAGCGGTCAGAGCCTCTTTTAGCCTCATGCGATGTGAAACCAGAGAGATGTAATGAGTAGGGATATAATTTATATGTTCGAAACCGTGATTTGTCCCTGTGGAAATAGGTTTACTCTGGGATAAGTGATTCAGTGATGGATAGTACAACAGGAAGCGAAACTTTGCCTGAAATGCAGGTTTCTGCTTCTAATAAGTTAACATGAAATCACGTATTAGTAGGACTTTTATGTTCTTTAAAAAATTTGGATATAATACAACAAATTATTCCGATAATTAGAATAATATATTTTATCGTTTCACTTGTATGCTCAAATAAATTAACGTTAAGCATTACAAGTCCCCAAAAAATTTGGATCGCTCCGTAAATGAATAAAATTTTTCCTGCACGAGAAAAATTTTTCATAGGCTTCACCCTTTCCTGTATATGTAAATTGTATCATAAAAAACTAAAAATGAATGAGTATAAAATGAATTTTCTGTAATTTATTGAACTAAGTCACAGATGAAGAGATTAACGTTTCACTTTATATAAGATATAAAAAGAAGCTTACGTAAAAACGTAAGCTTCTTTTTTATGTAAGTGTGTGTAACCGTTAAGCCGCATTGGGTTTTGTCGGTGAGTACGCGAAACTTTACGGTTACACGACACTTATTCATATGAGTAAAGGGTTATTCCAACAGAAAGTGTTAATTTAAGCGATTGGGCCGCCTAAGTTAATAATATCTTCAGAAACGCTTTCGAACTTTTTGAAGTTCTCTTTGAATTCATTTGCAAGCTCGATTGCTTTTGCTTTGTAAGCAGCTTTATCAGCCCAAGTTTGTTCAGGCATTAACACTTCGTCAGGTACACCTGGTACGTGAAGTGGAACTTCAAGACCGAAGATGTCATGTTTAGCTGTTTCAGTTTTTGCAAGTTCACCGCTTAATGCTGCTTGAATCATTGCACGAGTATAACCTAAGTTCATACGTTTACCAACGCCGTATTCGCCGCCAGTCCAGCCAGTGTTTACTAGGAATACTTTCGCATCGTGTTTCTCGATTTTTTCACCAAGCATTTCAGCGTAGCGAGATGCATCAAGTGGTAAGAATGGTGAACCGAAGCAAGTTGAGAATGTAGCTTGCGGAGATGTAACACCGCGCTCTGTTCCTGCTAGTTTACTAGTGTAACCACTTAAGAAATGATACATAGCTTGCTCTTTTGATAACTTACTGATTGGAGGCAATACGCCAGATGCATCAGCAGTTAAGAAAATAATAGTATTTGGGTGTCCAGCAACACTTGGCAGTACGATATTGTCGATCGCATGCATAGGGTATGCAGCACGAGTATTTTCTGTTAAAGTAGTATCGTTGTAGTCTGCGATACGCGTTTGGTTATTAATGATAACGTTTTCTAAAACAGATCCGAATTTGATTGCATCGAAAATTTGTGGTTCTTTCTCGTGAGAAAGGTTTACACATTTTGCATAGCAACCGCCTTCAATATTGAATACACCGTTATCAGACCAACCGTGCTCATCATCACCGATTAATTTACGGTTTGGATCAGCAGATAAGGTTGTTTTACCTGTTCCAGATAAACCGAAGAATAGTGCTACGTCACCTTCTTCACCTACGTTTGCAGAGCAATGCATAGAAAGAATATCTTGTTCAGGTAGTAAGAAGTTCATAATAGAGAAGATTGATTTTTTCATTTCTCCAGCGTATTCTGTACCACCAATTAGTACAATACGTTTTTCGAATGAAACCATAATGAATGCTTCAGAGTTTGTACCGTCAACAGCTGGATCAGCTTTGAAATTCGGTGCAGAAACAATTGTGAACCCTGACTCATGAGTTGTTAATTCTTCTTCAGTTGGACGAATGAATAATTGATGTACAAATAAATTGTGCCATGCATATTCATTAATAACTTGAATTGGTAGGCGGTAATTGCGGTCAGCGCCTGCAAATCCTTTGAAGACGAATAACTCTTCTTTTTCTTTTAAGTATTCTAAAACTTTAGTATATAATTTATTAAAATGTTCTTCAGAAATCGGTTGGTTCACAGCTCCCCAAGCAATTTTGTCAGCAACCGATGCTTCTTTCACAATAAATTTATCTTTAGGAGAACGTCCTGTATATTTTCCTGTTGAAGCAGAAACGGCACCAGTAGAAGTTAATTTCCCTTCATTTCGCATTAATACTTTTTCCACTAATTGCGGAACACTTAGTTGAATCTGTGCATTGCTTCCGTTCAATAATTCGTGTAAACCAATTTGGACATTCACAGTACTCATATTTATATACCATCCTTTTCATTTAATGAAATATTTCTCGTAATCCCCAACAAGAGTATAACACAATTATATAAATAATGTATACTATTTATTTCTTTTTGTTTGTGTGAATGTATTATTTCCCTATTAATATTTCATTTTAGGCGTATTGAGAAAAACTTTCAGGAAAATGTGAATATTAATTGACAAATGAATATCATTTCTTTAGTATAGGTTGGGACGGATACTCTCTTATCCCGAGCTGGCGGAGGGACAGGCCCGATGAAGCCCAGCAACCTCACTTGTATTGATAAATGCAGGTGAATAGGTGCTAAAACCTGTGCGAGGCTACAGGTCTCGAACGATAAGAGCGAAGGGCAAAAAGCAGTATGCAAGTAGCAAATTAAACCTTTCCTCTATGTAAAGTAGGAAAGGTTTTTCTGTATGCTTGTGTGGGAGAATAAATGTATGTCGCAGTTTGTGGCAAATTAAGGATGAGTTCCGTACAATATATACAATTACTGTAGGGAGGTTTACCACATGACAAAAAAACGTCATCTGTTCACATCTGAGTCTGTAACTGAAGGACATCCAGATAAAATTTGTGACCAAATTTCTGATTCAATTTTAGATGCGATCTTATCAAAAGACGCAAATGCACGTGTAGCTTGTGAAACAACTGTAACAACTGGTTTAGTATTGGTAGCGGGGGAAATTACGACTTCTACTTACGTAGATATTCCGAAAATCGTTCGTGAAACAATTCAAGGCATTGGTTACACACGCGCAAAATACGGATTCGATGCAGAAACTTGTGCTGTTTTAACATCTATCGATGAGCAGTCTGCTGACATCGCTATGGGTGTTGACCAAGCGCTAGAAGCACGCGAAGGTCAAATGACTGACGCTGAGATTGAGGCAATTGGTGCAGGAGACCAAGGTTTAATGTTTGGTTTTGCATGTAATGAAACACAAGAATTAATGCCACTTCCAATCTCGCTTGCTCACAAATTAGCTCGCCGTTTAACTGAAGTACGTAAAGATGATACATTATCATACTTACGTCCAGATGGAAAAACGCAAGTTACAGTTGAGTATGATGAAAATGGTAAACCAGTACGTGTTGATACTATCGTAATTTCTACACAACATCACCCAGATGTTACATGGGAAGAAATCGATCGCGACTTAAAAGAGCACGTAATTAAAGCTGTAGTACCAGCAGAATTAATGGATGGAGAAACGAAATTCTTCATTAATCCAACTGGCCGCTTCGTAATTGGTGGACCACAAGGTGATGCTGGCTTAACAGGACGTAAAATCATCGTTGATACTTACGGTGGATACGCTCGCCACGGTGGCGGTGCATTCTCTGGTAAAGATGCAACAAAAGTTGACCGTTCTGCAGCATATGCAGCTCGTTATGTTGCGAAAAACATCGTAGCAGCTGGTCTTGCTGACAAAGCAGAAGTACAACTTGCATACGCAATCGGTGTAGCACAACCAGTATCAATTTCAGTTGATACATTCGGCACAGGTAAAGTATCTGAAGACGTACTAGTAGAACTAGTTCGTAACAACTTCGATCTTCGCCCAGCTGGTATTATTAAAATGCTAGACTTACGTCGCCCAATTTACAAACAAACAGCAGCTTACGGCCACTTCGGACGTACTGATGTAGATCTTTCATGGGAACGTACAGACAAAGCTGCAGCTTTAAAAGAGCAAGCTGGTCTATAATATATGAAAAAAAGCTTTGCGCGGTGAGCGCAAAGCTTTTTTTATTTCGTTTTACTTACAATTTGAATACATGAACTACAATATACTTCTCCATCTAGCTCAATATACTTTTTCATATTAGTCATGCCACTTGCTGGAAATGGCATATGAATCCAAGCCTTTTCATACGTTTGTATTTCCTTTTTACATGATTTACAAAGGGTGGGTTTCTTCTGGAACATATGTAATCAACCGTTCATTTGACGTGCTTTACCTGCGCAAAAGGCACTGCTTAGTAAAAATAGTGTCGCGAATATAATGCTTACTAATGTAGCGTATGGAATTGCGCCTTTTAAGGAAAAGCCGACAGTGATTGAAGCGATGAATAAGAGGATAAATGTTGTTGTTAATTTTTTATATAGTTCCATAATATGTAGACCTCCAATTTATTTTTTAGTACAAGTTTTAAAATTGAATTCTATTATGTAGAAAATATAAGGAGTAGCTAAAGATGTGTAGTCTAGGAGTATAAGAAAGTGCACTTTCCTTTTTGTGGATTAGTATACTTATATTGTATCATGTCGCATGATTGGCTTCATACATAATTGTGTAAAGATATGTATGATAAAATGAAGAAAAGTCTTTAAGAAAGGAAAGATAAAAAATGAGTGTAACTGAACATAAAAAACAAGCCCCAAAAGAAGTGCGTTGCAAGATTGTTACGATTTCCGATACACGTACGGAGGAAACGGATAAGAGCGGACAACTATTACATGAATTGTTAAAAGAAGCGGGCCATACAGTAACCTCTTATGAAATTGTAAAAGATGATAAAGAAAGTATTCAGCAAGCGGTGTTAGCTGGTTATCATAAGGAAGATGTAGATGTTGTATTAACAAATGGCGGTACTGGTATTACGAAGCGTGATGTAACAATTGAAGCAGTGTCAGCTCTATTAGATAAAGAGATTGTCGGGTTTGGTGAGTTGTTCCGCATGATTAGTTATTTAGAAGATATCGGGAGCAGCGCAATGTTAAGTAGAGCGATTGGGGGTACAATTGGGCGCAAAGTAGTTTTCTCGATGCCAGGATCGAGCGGGGCGGTTCGCCTTGCGATGAATAAATTAATTTTACCGGAATTAGGCCATATTACATTTGAGCTACATCGCCAATGAGTAGGTGGGCTGGAATTGTATTAGCGGGCGGTATGTCGAGTAGATTTGGTGAGCCGAAAGCGTTAGCGAGCTGGCAAGGTAGTACTTTTATTGAGCATATTTTGAAAGAGATGACAAGTGCGCTCCAAGAAGTTGTAGTCATTAGTCATTCTGATATAAAAGAGCGAGTAGAGCAATTCGTACAAGTTCCTGTTATAGAAGATATCCCGCACTATAAAGGGAATGGACCGCTGGCCGGTATTGTATCAGGAATGGAATACATAGAAGCAGATTGGTATGCTATTATGCCTTGCGATGCGCCAAATGTTTCGCATGAATGGTTTACCATTTTACTGGAGCAAACGAGCAATGAATATGATGCAGTTGTACCTATTATTAATGGAAGAAAACAGCCGCTACTTGCAGCGTATCATAACCGCGTGAAAGAAAAGATTTATGCTTTACTTCAGGAAGAGAAAAGAAGTATGGGGCAGCTTTTATCACAATGTAATGTGAAGTATGTTGCTGGAGAAGATGTACAAGCGAATACAGATTGGTTTATAAATGTAAATACAAAAGAAGAATATGTGCAGGCTCAAAAAGACCTTTCAAATGAATGAAAGGTTTTTTGATATACAGAATTGGGGAACAATTGCTGTATAAAGGTATGTGAGTAAGTTGATTTTAAGGGGAATTCTTAAAATCATTATACAGCAAAAACACTGTATAACCATATATTAATTTTTATGGGTTTTTATTACAAGTCTGTTTAGTTATGTTTATTTTTGCTATAATGAATATGGAAATAAATGATATTTCACCTTATGTATCATTCATTCAACTAAAATTTACAAGTGTGTAATAAACTCCCTTCGTTTTTTGAAGGGAGTTTTTCTGTTCAAGCAAGTAACTCTGATGCGGTATGCTGAAGGACTTCTTCATACTGGTTAAGTAAGCCGCGAAAGATCTCATCCCAGCTTTTTGATTTTGCAAAAGATGAAGCTGCTATTCCCATCTGCTCAAGTTTTTCTTCATTTTGCAATAAAGAATAAATGGATGATAGAAATGCATCCTCATTTTTAGGGGGACAAAGAATTCCCGTTTTTCCATCTGTAATAATATTTTTAACCCCGCCACTATTTGCACCAATGACAGGTGTGCCACATGCGAGTGATTCAAGTACGACATTTCCGAATGTTTCAGTAGCTGATGGAAATACCATTATGTTAGAACAAGCATATGCTTCAGCTAAATCTGCACTTTGTAAATAGCCAGTAAAAGTGACATTTGTTTGTGGAACAGCTTCACGCAAATTTGTTGCTAGAGGTCCGTCTCCTGCGATGAGCCAATGAATGTCGTTTCGAGTATGCGATGTTTTAACGATAAGGTTTTGCAACGTATCAATATCTTTTTCAGGAGCAATTCGTCCTACATAGGAAAGAACGTACTTCGCTGTAATATTATATTTTTTTCGGAATAGGTCTGTATTGTAAGCTGGATGAAAGAGTGTGCAATCTACACCACGTCCCCAAATGGAGAGGGCCTGAAAGCCTTTATTTTTTAATTGATGTAATGTTTCAGAGGAGGGAACAAAATTTTTTTGCATATGACTATGAAACCATTTTAAATAGTTCCAAAGCATATTGGAGAGAAATTCAATTTTGTAATAACGTAAATACGCATCGAAATCAGTATGATAAGAACCGACAACTGGGATGTTTAACTTTTTGGCGTAATACAGTCCACAAAGTCCCATGTTGAAAGGTGTGGCAATGTGAATAATGTCAGGTTTAAAGGAATGAAGTTCCCGTTTAATACGCGGAGTAGGAAAAGAAAAGCGACATTCTGGATATAATATTGTTAACGGGATACTTCTCATCTTGTTCACATTAGCTACGAAATTATCTTCAGCTGTATGCTGAGGGGCGAAAACAGAATAGGCGATCTGTTCTTTCTGAAAGTAACTTGTTAATCGTTCTAACGTTTTCGCAACCCCGTTAACTTGTGGCGTAAAAGTATCGGTAAAAATGGCGACTCTCATCATATCACTCCTTTATGTGAAAAGTGGGATGAATTGATAAAAAGAGATGATGCCAGAGCAAGTGCCAAGGCACATGCCGACGAACACATCTGACGGATAGTGAAGTCCTAAATAAATACGTGAAATACCGACGCATAATGCTAACGGTAATAGGAAAGCAAGTAAGCTTGGATTATAGCAAATAAATGGAATGAAGACAGAGAAAACGGCTGTTGTATGACCAGACGGGAAAGAGTGGTCTTTTAATGGATGGACTGGATATTTCGCATCCTGAATTGTTAAATAAGGACGTTTTCGTGGATACCACCTTTTTAATATTTGTACAGGAATATGGCTAATTGCTAAAGAAATAGCAGTAGCGATTGCTGCTTGGTGTAAAGTCCCTTTTGCAAAAATTAAAAAGAAAAGTGTAAGTGCAATGGAGAAAGTAGCACCACCGATATGGGTAATATTGCTGAAAAAGATGTTTAATGTTTTTTGATCAAAGTAGCGATTAATTCCTTTAAAAATGTAACATTCTATTTTATATAATCCACTGACCTTCATGAAAATTCTCCTCCCTCGTTTACATATATATGGAGATATTAGCTTTTATTTTAATAAGATTTTGTTGAGGGAGTAATAATGTTTTGTAAAGAAAAAGTTAGATTTTATATAAAAAAAGCTGCCAATCTTATGGCAGCGGAAATTTACTTCTGTAATGATTTATAATATTGACCTTTTTCAACGTATTGCGTACGAATACGCTCCATATCTTTACGGTCTTCTTCTGTTAATTCACGAATGACTTTCGCGGGACGACCGAAAGCTAACGTGTTTGGTGGAATTTTCTTTCCTTGTGAAACGAGGCTTCCGGCACCGATAAAAGCTCCTTCGCCAATTTCAGCACCATCTAATATAATGGATCCCATTCCAATTAAAGCATCCTTTTTAATATGACAGCTATGTAAAATAACTTGATGCCCAACTGTAACATCATCTTCTAAAATAAGAGGATACTGAGGGCTTTGGTGGAGTGTACATTGGTCTTGTACATTTACTCGGTCTCCAATGATTGTTGCTGACACATCACCACGGATGACTGTATTAAACCAAATACTTGATTCCTCGCCAACGGAAACATCGCCTGTAATCGTAACATAGTCAGCGATAAAAGCACTACTCGCAATTTTCGGATTTTTTTCTTTGTAAGGATATATCATGTAAAGTCTTCCTTTCCTAGAGACTAGTTTTAGTGTATCAAATTATGAGAAAGAGTGAAATGGAGGAGGTCCATATGTGGAATTATGAAGCAGAGGAAGCGAAAGCTGTCATTGTTATCGTGCACGGCGCAATGGAATATCACGGACGTTACGAAGCCGTTGCGGAAATGTGGAATCATCTCGGCTACCACGTCGTGATGGGGGACCTTCCGTCACATGGAACGACTTCAAGAAATAGAGGACATATTGATTCGTTTGATGAATACATAGAGGAAGTTAAATTATGGGTGAAAGAAGCAAGAAAGTATAGGTTACCTATTTTTCTATTCGGTCATAGTATGGGTGGTCTTATTGTCATTCGTATGATGCAAGAAACGAAGAGAGAAGATGTAGATGGTATTATTTTGAGTTCGCCTTGTTTAGGGGTAGTGACTGGGCCCTCTGCTCCGCTTCAATTTGCTGCAAAAATATTAAATGTTGTGGCTCCAAAATTGCAATTTGCAACGAATCTTACGGTGGAAATGTCAACAAGGAATCATGAAGTGAGAGATGCAATGGAGAATGATTCATTGTTCTTGCGCAAAGTATCAGTGCGTTGGTATAGTGAATTGATTAAGTCTATTGAAATTGCTCATAAGAAAATAGATGCTTTTCCAGATGTTCCGCTCTTGCTAATGCAAGCATGTGAGGATAAACTTGTAGATAAAACACGTGTCCGCATGTGGTTTGATAATGTTAAAATAAGTGATAAGGCATATAAAGAATGGCCGAATTGTTATCATGAGTTATTAAATGAGTATGAGCGTGATGAAATTTTGAATTATATTCAGTCATTTACTGAAATGCATGTCAATAATATAGTAAAAACAAACAAATAAATCATTATTTGTACATTTAATAGAGGAGATGAAGGAAGAAGTGAACGTACCGAGTAATCCCATAACGCTCATGGCGAAAGTATACCGTGATGTGTTTCCGGTTGTACACCATGAGCTAGCGATGTGGAAAGAGCGTGCCTACCATATTCCGAATGATGAGCTTCATAGTCAGGCAATCGCAAGTATTGAGCATAAAACGTTTCATTGTGAGGGTGGTGGCATTTTATCGCTGCTAGCAAATGAACACCGAGAGGAATGTATTCGTTTTATCGTAGCGTATCAAACAATCAGTGACTATTTAGATAATTTATGTGATCGCAGTACATCACTTGATCCGAATGATTTTGCCGCTCTACATGAATCAATGTTAATGGCACTATCACCTGAAGTGGAAGGTGGCGGTAATTATTATCGTTATCGTGATGATCAAGATGATGGTGGTTATTTAGATGAACTTGTTGAAACGTGCCAAGATGTTTTAAAGAAAACGAAGCACTATGAAAAAATTGCTCCTGTTCTGCATGAACTTGCTTGTTATTATTGTGATTTGCAAATTCATAAACACGTGAAGTTAGAAGAAAGAGAGCCGCGCCTGAAAACTTGGTTTGAAGCACATAAAGAAAACTTACCTGAGATGAGTTGGTTTGAGTTTTCAGCATGTGCCGGTTCTACACTTGGAATTTTCTGTCTTGTAGCATATGCATTTCATGATGAATTACATGATGAAGATATTGCGAAAATTAGACAAGGGTACTTCCCTTACGTACAAGGACTTCATATCTTACTTGATTATTTCATCGATCAAGAAGAAGACCGTATAGGCGGGGATTTGAATTTCTGTAGTTATTATGAAAACGAGCAAGCTATATTAGATCGTATGAAACACTTTGTAGAAGAAGCAGAGAAGAGCATTGGTGATTTGCCTCATGCGAAGTTTCATCGTCTTATAAGCCGAGGATTACTTGGTATTTATTTATCAGATCAAAAAGTATCAGCACAAAAGAATATGCACAAAATGGCACGGCGCATTGTAAAGTACGGAGGCCTCACTTCACGATTCTTCTATTGGAACGGGAAGATGTACCGAAAGAAAATGGCGCAGTGATGAAGAAAACCACTCATGTAGAGTGGTTTTCTTTTTATTATGATCGTATTTTTGAAAATACATATATGAGAAGTTCAATCGCAAAAATAACTAAAACAGATAGTCCGAATAAAGGCATGAAAGCGCCTAATATAACCATCATGATAAAGAAAACGAGTACGCTTTTCTTATCTCTTTGCTTTGGAGGTGCTGCTAATTTTCCTTTTGGCTTTCTTGCTAACCACATTTTTACTCCGTAATAAATAAGAAGTAATAGAGATAATGTCGTTAGTAAGCATAATATTTTATTTGGCCATCCGAATAAATGTCCTTCGTGAAGTGGGATACCGTAAGTGAACCATTGTGCAAGTAATCCATAATCACGATAGTCCGTTTTTGAAATGAGTTCCCCGCTATATTGATCAAAGTAAGCTGTTATCTCTTCACTTGGTGCAACATGCATCCCTGTAATACCAGAACCGCTCGATTTCGAAACAGTAAATACACCTTTCGGATCAGCTGGTAGTGAAATAACATATGGCTTCTTTATTTCAATTCCTTTTTGTAATTCATCGACAGAAATTGCTTTCGGTTCATTTGAATTCGATTCAGGAGGAGCTTCTTTTCTTGTTGCCCACGGCAATTCTTTTACCTTTGATTCAGGCGGTGCCATGTACAATTTTGGATATCCGAGTGATTCATTAGAAGATGCAATTTTATAAATTTGGTTCCCCATAAATCCTGACCATGGCAATCCAGATGCGATTAGCAGAAAGAGAGGAATTGTAAATATAATACCGATAATAGAATGACGTCTTTTTGCCTTTTCTCGCTTATTGGATGATGGTGTGTTTTTGAATTGGCGTATACTCATGTACAATCCGGTTACAATTAAAAAGATTGTCCAGCATGCCGCAAGTTCTACAGTATAGTTGACGACAGTGCCACCAACTAAAAGAGAACTATGTAATTCCCGCATGATATTGGCAAACGTTTCACTTGCGTTTTGATCCCCAACAATTTGATTATTACTATCTAAATACACATATTTTTGTTGCCCAGTATACTCATTTGCAATCGTAAGTCTCGTATTATAATCCCCATTAAACTCACTAATTTTCGCCACGCTATAATGTGGATATTTTTTCTCTGTTAAGGAAATAGAATCAGCCATCGAAATAGATTCTGTTTGAGCGCTCTTTCCAAAATATAAATCTTTATAGATGAAATCTTCAACTTCCTCCCGAAATAAATACCCAATTCCGCTCAGTGACAAAGTAATAAGAAGCGGCGTAATAAAAAGTCCAGCATAAAAATGCCAACGCCAAAAAATGTAATGAAGCGAACGATTTACTTTCATACTTTCAGTTCCCCTAACCTTCCCTATATGAATAACTACTTATTTAATATAGCGAGATTAAGTGTGATTACTTTGAAAGAATTGTGAAGAAAGTTAAAAGTTTTTAGGGGTTTCAACGTTTATAAATGTTTCTTCTTATTTGATAAATACATTTCAACAACAGCATCAGCAAGACATTGAGAGGAATCAACAAAATCCTCACTAGCCACTACATTCAAATCAGTGCATGCGATAATTGCAGTATCTATTTCATCTCTCAGTTGTAAAACGAGCGTATTCCACAATTCGCGAGCTTCTTCAATCTCTCCAGATTTAATGCAAGTAATAATTTGATTAATGCTTTCCTGCCATTTTTCATGATGAATGTATTCTATATTACGCTTTGCAATCCCATCTTGGTAAATCCTAGCTTGAACAGTTGCTTCTGTTGCGAGAAGAGCGACTCTTTTTGTATTTTCAGGAATTGCTTGTAACGTTTCATCGACTATATTTAAAATCGGGATAGAAAGCGAACGCTGTAATTCTTCAAAATAAAGATGCGCCGTATTACACGGCATGGCAATAAAGCTTACGCCAGTACTTTCAAGTTTTTGTGCTCCGTCAATAATCGCTTTTTTCATCGCTCCGTGATCAATAGGGCGATCCATGTAAAACGGTGTTGGACACGAATAAATCATCATATGAGGAAAGTCCATATCATGCTTTGCTCCGTATATTGTTTGGCACCTTGCTACAACTGTATCGACGAATGGTCCAGTTGATTTTGGCCCCATTCCTGCTAGTATTCCGATCATTGGTTTATCTCCTTTAAGATTGTATATATCCATTATATAGGAGGATAACAAAAAAACGTGCAGTGAATGCACGTCTTTTTTTGTTATGTTTTGTCGAACAATCGATATATCC
>NZ_JAKUFQ010000090.1:0-22496 GCF_022663475.1 Bacillus cereus group sp. BfR-BA-01382 | reverse complement strand
TCATTCTCAAGAATTCAAATTTATTAAAAGCAAATCTTTCATTGAAGGAAATTCAAGACACGCTAACTTTTTTATCTTCCCCCTTTATCAACGGTATAAGAAAGACTAAAGACGGTTATTACGCTATGGGGTCTTTAAATGAGATATCTAAAACATTTCAATTTTATGGAGGGATATCAGAAAACCGCTAAATGGATTTGAACTGCCCAAATAAAGTTAGACATGCCGCTTCATTAGGCTACCTTTAGACTTTAGGTCACGAGGATATTAAAACAACATCGAGTATCAACCTCCACTTTTATCCAAATGAAAAATTTTGAGATTGCTAAGAATATGAGTGGTACAATAAATCACCCTACTTCACATGTTAAACCAAAATTAAGTTCAACGGTAATCATTCATACCAGCTTAATCCCTTATCGAATTAACTTTTAATCTAAAGTCTTATTCAAATAGATAAGTAACCATCTATTTATCATCGGAATAAAAAGATGGTTACTTTTTACACATTACCTCTATAACTTCTTAATACATTTAAATATTATCTGACAGGAAATCGTGGTTCTTCAGAGTATGAATTATCTAATAAATTTTCAACTGTCAGTTGATGTTTATTCAATAATTCTTGGATTTTTCTTTCTGATAAATCATCAAAACTAAACGATTTAAATTCTTTATAAAACTTCCTCACATTTTCTACAAGTGAATATAACCTATTGGATCTCATAATTTGTACAGATTTATTAAAGCCAGCTGCACTTGAAACCATTTTAGTTGAAATAATCATTAAGTTTTTTGTTTTTTTATCTCCGTAAATTCTTTCAAACCAAGCACACGCGTTGTTCATTTGACCACTTTCATCTTTTGTTATTTTATCTCTCTCTAGATTTACGTTATTTTTACATTCTGTTACTAAGAATGTGTCATCATTTAGTTTCCATAGGTTATCCGGACCTTCTTTCCATTCTTTATCCGGTCGTTGACTTTCAAAACCTAGTACACCTGCTAGATTATCAAAAGCTTGTTCAAAAACATCTGAGGCAACGCCAAATTTTAATTTACTTAGGGTATTATCTAATTCTACAACTAAATCATCATAAGATTCATGACTACGTACCCATTCACAAATCTTTTCAATACGTTTTGCACTTAATGATGGTATTTTTGCGACTTCCATACCTTCAATTGGTTTTAATAAAAATCTATTTTTTCTATGGGCAATAACCTGAAACTTATTCGATTCAATTC
Organism: Bacillus cereus group sp. BfR-BA-01382; assembly: GCF_022663475.1. Taxonomy (NCBI): domain Bacteria; kingdom Bacillati; phylum Bacillota; class Bacilli; order Caryophanales; family Bacillaceae; genus Bacillus; species Bacillus cereus group sp. BfR-BA-01382. The sequence goes on along the minus strand of NZ_JAKUFQ010000090.1, from coordinate 21,248 downwards.
TTGAATACGAATAATAGTATCGAGCAATATCTTGCAGATACCATCCTCGCTCTTCATCAGTCTTCATATAAGTATCAATTAATTTTTGAATTGTTTGGATAGCCCCTTCGTAATCCCCTTTAGAATATTTATCTTCTGCAACTCTTTCAAGATGGAAGATTTCTAAAATGTCATTCTCTCTAGTTTCTGAAGATATAGCATCCATCCTTTCAGTATAAAACCCTTTCCATCCTTCATCTCTTGTTAAACACTGATTGAGTAAATCTATAAAAGCCTTTTTAGGTTCTACACCTGATTTTATATCTTCCTTTGCATACTCAGCAATTTCCAAACCTAATTCGATTTGAGTTCTAGTTTGAATAGAGTAATTTTGTCTTACTCGCCTATTTCTAATTGCCTGTACCAACTCAGGACCAGTTAGTATTATGGCACAATAATCTTTTTCACCTCGAACAGCTCTACCAAGAGCTTGTTCAATAGTTTGTGTCAATTTGATAGTTATAAAATCACTGTTACCTAAACACCCTTCAATATACCGGTCATACAACGTAGAAGAAAAAGGCTTAGAATCAACAACTAAAACTCTACAACTACTATCTGGAAGATCAATACCATCGTATCTATTAACAATCACAAGTGTTTTCCCGAACTTCTTTTCTTTTAGTTTATTAATTTCTGAAACTATATTGTCCTTTCTAGCAATTACAGATCCATAACTTTCCCAGTCTTGGATTGATTTAAAACTTGGCACTAAAGCTACTACACCAAATTTAGTCTGCATTGGCTTACCAAAAACACTTACTATTTCTCCTCTGTTTAGTGACTCATCTATCAACGAGGGAATTAAAATCATCTTTTCTCCAGACCATTTCTCATTTTCAAGTTGTAAAGGATTCTTGACTGTGTCTGAAGATAATCCAAGTCCCTTTATTAAAAATGAATCATCTGTTATAGTAGCCGACATAAAAATTCTATGTTCCGCTTTCTCAAAGGTACCAAACATATACAATGGATTTTTATAGGGTAAAATCTCAAGGCTAGTACCAGAAATTATGCATTGACACTCTTGAATAATGTCTTTCAAAATCGGCCAACTAAATTTAATAAAGTTCAAATTACTGTATTTAGATAAAATCTCCGAAACTTCTTTATGTAAATCTTTCCAACGCCAATATGGAATTAAAGAAATAGCATCATATGACTTTCTCTTTATATCTGCAAATGTTCCTGCACCTTGATTTTGGATATCGTCTGAAAAAAGTTCAAGAATTTCTTGATATGCATTTGAATCTTGAGGCAATGTTATTTTAAATGCATCTTTAATAATATCAATGCAGGCGTGAGCATCATCTAAAAGAATAGATGAAACAGGTAAAGATCTAGCTCCTATACCAAATTTAGATTCACCATTGAATAGTTTTTGAACTGTAGTTATAAGGATGGCTTTAGAATCAATAAATTCATCTGGTAATTCTGGCGAATCCATTGTCACATATTTTATCCCAAAGCTAGCAGCTTGCTCACAAGCTTGATTTACTAATTGGTGGTTGTGGCATAAATATAATGCTGGTCCTTTATCTTCATTAAGTTTAGACTGTAGCATTAAAAGACCCGTAATGGTTTTACCTTGACCAGTATGTAATTTCATTACAACGTCTTTTTTATTTTTAAAATCTTTATACCATTTGTCTAAGATTTGAATTTGTACAGGTCTTAACGGTCCCTTTTCAGAAGAACGATCTAACGTATCATATATTTCAATTGGATTAACTTTTCTTTCTACAGTTTTTGTCAAAAGTCTATTCTTAAAATTAACCATATTATTACACCTCAAATTATTATTTTTGATAAGTATTATAATTAATATTAGACTACACAGCTCAATATATATTATACCTTATATGAAATATATTCCATAACGAAATTGATATTTCAAATTATATAAATTGACCTTATGGTATCAATAGTGGTATCAATAAACAAAAAAGCTTGGAGCAAACCTAATATTTATAGGCTCTCCAAGCTTTTTCTAGTTATTATTTAATTATTCCCACTCAATCGTAATAGGTATGGGATAAGTATTGATATATAGCTACTTCATCTATTTTTTAATTATTTGGTGGGGCAATTGGTGGTGAATAAACATATTATCGAGCATTCAACGAATTTATGCAAACTAAATAACAAGCAAAATCTCCAAATCTCTTTCTATCACTTTCAATAATCCCCAACTTGTCAAACCACACCGAACTCCAATTTTGTTGTTTCATATAATTTGCAATTACTTTTAGATTTATCATAAATGTATTGTGTTGATGTGTTCGGGAATCATCAATGTCTCTACGCTCTTCTGACGTCTGTATACTCCATTCAGCACGAGTATTCGCATAAACGATAGCAGATTTAATCATATCTTCCCAAAACTCCTTAAAATCACTATCGCTGGTATTAGCAGACTGTAATATTTGAGAGTAAATTTCTTCAGCTTCTTGAAAAGTTAAACTATCTTTTTCTTCTAAATATGTTTTATACGTCAACATAAACCTCTCTCCATTCCCCATGTATAGTATCCTTTTCAAAGGTTGAATATCTTTTCTTTTCAGTATCATATTTTAAGACCGGAATATTGCCGCTTTTTTCAACAGTACCATCAATATAAAAATGACTTTCTCCATCCCAATAAACCTTTCCAAGATATTCTTTTTTATTTGCTATCTCCACACTTGAAATATGCCCTGCAATAATATCTTTATAAAAATATCCTGTCTCAGCTGGGTACTTTTGTGTGAAATACTCTTTAGGAGTGCCATGTTTCCACAAATCTTCGGCTTCTTCTAAAATACCAGCATGGACAAATATTTGTTGGTCTGTTTCAAAGTAACGAAGCTGTTTAGAAATATTCAGTAACCATTTCAACAAATCACCATGTTTCTTCTTAATAGCTTCCTTTAATGCCTCACTTACTTTTTCATATGAATAAGTTAAAGGCTGAAAAGTATCAAAAATCTCTCTATACTCCTCAACAGTAAGGAAACTTTTAAATGTACATATATCTGGCTCTTGAAATAACAATTTAAAATCATCCTCTTGGGAATATAACCAATGAAGGAATACTTCATCATGATTTCCTACCAAAACAATAACTTGATCCACATGATTTTCATGTAATTCTTTTATGTAATATAAAACCTTACATGAATCATTTCCTCCATCCACGTAATCACCTAGGAAGATAATTTTATTTTCTTTATTCTTTAAATCAACATTTTTCAACGAATCAATCATTTCATTGTAATAACCATGAATATCGCTAATCGCATATATCGTAGCCATTTATTCATCCCTTCTTTTTTTTATAACTTGATTTCCATTAAAGATTATCTTCGTATATTCGGCAGTCTCTATTTTTATATTCCCTGACATCTCCTCAGCAATTGCCATATCAGCTCCACTCCACATATGAGCATAATGTTTTAAAGTAATCTCGGGACTTGAATGACCCATACGTTGAGATAAAACTAGCACCGACACATTAAATTCATTAATAAGATATGAAGCATGAGAATGACGCAATCCCTTTGCTTGTATCTTTTTCACTCCTGCAAATTTAGAATATCGCTCAATAATTCGTGATATCGTTGATTTAATCATCGGTAGACCATCATAACTAAACACAAAATCATTTTCCTTACCTAATCCAATCTCTGTTTGCCTACTTTTCCAGTCATTTAAAATTTTGATAGTGTCATCATCCAATGCTACTATTCTCTTTCCATCTTCTGTTTTCGTATATGAATTCCGTTTCCAATCCGCTCTGTTTTTCATAATAAGCATATGATGAATCCGTATACGTTTCTTTGTTAAATCAATGTCATTCCAATATAAAGCTGTTCCTTCATTCACACGAATCCCTGTCATATAATAAACCCATAACATAACGAAATTTAAGTGTTCATAAAAATCACCAATATAAATTTGATTTATCACTTTTTCAAATTCTTGTTTTGTCCAATAGGGTACAATAGCTTTTCCTTTGTTAATTGCCCTAACCTTTTTTGAAATATTGTATTCTAAGTATTGCATTTCAACAGCTTTATCTAAACTTTTACGAAATGTTCCAAAAACTAAACTCGCATAAGATTGAGAATACCCTGCTCCTCCATTTTCTTGACTTGTTAATAACCATGTACGAAAATTTTGTACGTCCTCGACTGAAATAGAACGGAGAGGAATTGAAGCAAATCTATCTCTTATCTTTTCCAATATTCTTTGCTTAATAGAAAAGGTACTTTCTTCAACTTCTGTTTGATAATACGCTATATATACAGTATTCATAAATTGCTCGTAAGTCATTTTATAGTTAGCGTAACTATTGACTTTATGATATTCTCTTTTTAATCGAGTTAACTCTTTGTTAGCTTCGAACGCGGAAGAAAAGGGCTTTCCATTAACGTCTTTTCTTCCTTTTTTTCGTATTCGTTTTCCTGTAATCCGATCAATGCCAAATTCTGATTGATAAAAGAAATTTCCCTTATCATCAACATATACACCAGGGTATTTCGTTGTTTGCTGCGTCATTGGGAATTACTCATTTCTGTTATAAGAGAAACTCCTAAAATGGATTCAACCACATCCCTCGGTACTCTCCCCAGTCTCTTGTTGTTATAATACGGACAACCTTTTTGCACCATGATTGCTTTTGCTTGCCTAATTAGTGAAACAGCTTGATATTTCTTATATCCTAGTTTAATTAAATCATCTTTACATATTGTTGTACCCATCACAACAACCCCTTTCCACGCTAATATTCATCCTCACTCATAAGTTCTAAAATACGTTGTTCAATTAATGTTTGGTCGGACTCAGTGATTTTTTCTTTCCCCATATGTATTAACTCTTTCAAATAAAGATCAGCATATTTTTCACCATATACGCGCCTAAATGACTCATAGAGCATACTGATTGATTTTACCGTAGCATTTTCAACCCAATTTTTCTTTTTCTTTAAAGTGAGCTTTTCACGCTCTACTTTTAAGGGAATTTCCTCAATACCATCTACAAGTTTTTGCCACCATCTCATTGTAGGAAGTCTATTTTTATTATGTAAGTCACTAGCACCCTTAGGTTGTGTCTTGAAACAATAATGAGCTGATAAAATACCTTTAACTATGGTATTAAGTGGTTTCCCATTCGATATTTGAAGAGCAACTTGCATTGCTTTATTTCCAGTCAGCTCTAGTTCCCATCTGACCCACTTTTCAACATTTACAATTTCACCTGCATTATCTCTTCTTTCTTGTTTTTTATCATAGATTCTTAATATTTGCGGAGATGCACCAATATACAATGTAAAACCGGTCAATTTCCCATCAAGAATCCTACCACTATTTATTTCAATAAATTTATGACTTTTCGTACTTAACTGCCCTCGTTTCACATAATCCTGCAACACTTTTACAGATGGAGTAGCATCATCAAAAATATCTAAAGCCAAATCTATTCTTGATACTTTACCTTGTATTTCTAAAATAACTGATACAAATTTGTACCAATGCCAACCATCAATCCTCGACATGTGTTCTTCATATTGTCTACACGCTTGTCCAGGCATATCTATAAGAACACTACTGTGACTTCGTGAGGAATGAAGCTTTATATTCGCAAAGCTAATGCACATATCATAAGTAGGATATGGAGACCCCTTAATCTCTGAAGAAAATTCAGAGATTGGGATTCCTAAAATTCCATCAGCGACTGCCTGTAACTCACTATTTGGAATCGAACAACGAAGGTAATCAATTAAGCACTGATTACTTCGCTTTTGACTCATGTACTTCACCAATAGTGTAACTATCAGCTTCAATTTTGAGTTCTGAATACTGCCATGTATCGATCATTGGCTTACCTTGTCCGACAAATGTTTTCTTTTGCACCTTTTTAGGTTTTACTTTAAGCCCTGTAAAAGAAATTGGAATAAATTCGCCATCTTCGTAATCATCAAAGATAGGTAAACTATCTTGCTTTTCAATAACTACAGTAATAGGCGAACCAATTTCAGTACCACCATTTTGTAATACAAGCTCAATAAATGGTCTATCGTAAACTTTAAATGTTATTGCATACTTACCTGTTTCAACTAGCTCACCATTTAGATTCTTTTCTTTTTCAATTCGAGTAGCAAAGCCATCCTTTTGCACCAACATTGCTGTAGGAACTTTAAATTGTTTAATGTCAAAATGAAAATCACCTAATTCAACATTTTCCGAGTCATTTAAAGAATGTAATCTTGACGATTTTAAAATTAATTTTCCCATGCTTCCAACCCCTTTTTATCATTTTTTAATCCCGAACTCTCGGGATTTTGAGTAACCTTCCAAACCTAGGGCCCCAACCGATTGAATCATTTCCATTGAGGGTATTACACCCGTGTTACTCAACGGGCGGCTTCGCTAATCTTAGTTATTTATAAGAGTTGAGCAAAGAACGCTCAACTGGACCTCACGTTTCACGAGCGTTTCTTGCCACTCCGTTTGGCGACCCCAGTCGCCACCGAAACCCTCGCAAAACGAGAGGTTATATTGAAATGTTTAACTGTAATATCTTAATTCTGCAATAAAATTAAATTCCTTATAGTCAAGAAATGGAGTCTCTAGATACTTCGGCTTGCTCCAACCTAATCCATCAAGAAAAATATACCCTGTCCCTTGACCGCTAACTGTCTCCAATCCTTCTAAATCTCCAAACACCATTCTGTAAGCTTCATTACTCATGTTTCCTAACGCAATTCGAACACTCAAATTGTCTCGAAGCTCAGTCGGAATATTAGAAGCGTTCGGCTGCTGAGTAGATAGAATAACGAACACGCCCATCTCACGCCCTTTAAGAATGATCTCAGTTAGATTTGACATGGTTTCAGCAAAGGTTTTCTTATCAGCTCCAGCCCTAAACGCACCTAATTCATCAAACACTAAAAATATAGGCTCCAAACCATAGTCAACATATGAAGCTCCGTAGACGAAATTTTCAGGATTTTCTTTGTAAATAGCAAACCTCTCCATCATTTGTTCTTTTACTTCACGAGTTAATCTAGCAATATTATTGGTTTCACTAGCAACATATTCTTTACCCCAAAAATGTTGAATACTTGATAAATCCGAGCGTTTAGGGTCACAGATATAGACTGTGGCTCGCATTTTTTTCATTTCAATAATTAAGTAGTTCAAAAACGTTGTCTTTCCTCCACCTGTAACTCCAGCAAGAAGAAGATGAGGTTGTTTTAATACATTCCAAGTAAGGTTACTGTTAAACGGAATATAAATACTATCGTTATGACCTTTCCCTTGATCACTTGCCATCACTATACGTTTATCTTGTTTTTTTCTAAAGTAATAATCACAATAAGAAATTTTATCTACTTTGTTATAAACGGTTGAGCCAACCAATGCACTCAGTCCTGTATCGAGAGAACTTATCTTATCGTTAAAAACATCAGCATTTTTATAGCCACGTACAATCAGAGTTTCCTCGTCCTCACAAAAACCAAATACTGCACTGTTTGTCACAACTTTTACACGTTCAATATTATTTTCCGAGTCCTTTTTTTCTATCATTTCTGTTTCATACAACTTATTAGCCTTTATAAAATACAAAAGTTTTCCGGCAATTTTAGAAGGCTTGTTACGTTGCCTATAATAGAATTTCCAAATTTTGAATAAGAGATAAACTAATACAGGCAATAAAATAAAATCTGTAGTTGTATAAAAGAGACCCAAAAAATTGATAGTAGGAAATAAAGGAGCTAACAGTACAACTAACCAAAAAGAAATTAACGATCCAATGACACACATCCAAAATAAGACATTTATATGATTCTTATCGCCTGTATAAGATACAAGTTTAAAATCATCTTTTATACTTCTCTTTTTAATAATTCGAGTTATAAAACAAAATAAATTTGTCATGTATTAGCTTCTTTCTTCTCAAATTTAGAATGAGGAAGAGAGAAATCACCTCACTCAATTCCGTTTTCGGTATCTCTTTTTACTTTTAAGTCTAATCTTCTTTTAAACAAGCCCTCAACATACTTTACTTTATTATTTAATGCTACTAACACTTGATTGGCTTCTTCCTCCGTAAAGGCATAACGATTTGTTGAAAGATTACTAATTAAGTCGATTTCCTTTAATGTTCTTGCCAAACGTTTTTTTACTAATTTTTGAAATCTTTCTTCTTTTATTTTCATGCAAATCTCCTCTTTCTCTCTTAAATTAATCTTCAATTACAATTTCGCCATTATCACCAATGTGATAATCACCGTTTCCGATAGCTACAGACTCCATATACTCTTCTAAATAATCAATGACTTCAAGTTGTTCCTCATCTGACAAATTTTCAAACTCTTCTTCAAGCATTTCAATTAATACCTCCTTCATGAATTTAAATCACGCAAATAAGCACCAAATTGCGTTAAAATAATATTATCACCTTAAGTTCACCTGGTCAACACCAAAAAAACATATATTTGCGTGATTTTTTGGTGAGTTAATATTATAAATAAATATTTGCTCTCGAAAAAGGCAAATGTACAAAGACAAGATAGTTTAAACTTTTATTTATAAAAAAAAGACATCCTAAGATGCCTTTCTACTCTGTAACAAATTTAAATACATAGTACATAAAAAATAGACAAGATAGATATGCTAGTCTGCCAGCAATCGATTCTCTCATAAATTTCATAAGTATGACTTTGACAAGCAATGCTAAGAATAACGGTATAAACAGTACCATAGCAAGTTTGATCGCTATGTCATTTATTGTTGGATTAAATGGTTCAAAATTAATTATAATATTCACTTACCCTTCTATTATCCGTTTATTTTTATAATATAATTATATAAATAGGCTCACTAAAAAGATACCATAAGGTTCCTTCCTCCAACTGAACCATCTTAATTTTACTCGGTTCTGTTGGAAATATAGGAAGCATTTCAAGGAACAATCAGGATTCCTACCGGAATTGTTCTTTTTTATCATATGCATGGCTTCTACTCCTATATGATATTACCCTATATAACAAAAAAAGCACCGCTATGGATGCTTTAGCCTACATATTCTTCAATTTTACTAAAGATACCATTAATAGCAGGTACTACGCATGCAGACGCTACAATTGCAGAAATAAGTTTAACAAAAAACAAGCTTACAGTCATATTAACACCCCCTGCTCTAATAATAAGCGGGAAACATTACATGAATTTTAAAATCATATTATACTAATATTAATTTTTATTTATTTTTGTTACAAAGATAAACACGTTCATTAAAGAGCTTGTTTTAATACAGCAACTAATTCATTTATACTTTTCATTTCTTCAATAAAGTCTTCATGTCTTTGTATAGCAAAATAAAAAGGCTAATCTAAAATGATTAACCTTTGTTTTAATATTTATTTTTCTTCTTTTTTCTTCTTTTCCATTAGTTCAACTTGATTTTTTAGTGCATATCCAATAGCAAAGCCTTGAGTTACTTTTCCTCCTCCAGATTCTTCACTAATCAATTTTTGCAACTTTGTTAAGTTCTCTTTTGCTTCAATAGATAATGTAATTGTCATTCTCATAAAATTGCCTCCTATAAATAAACATCCTATTACGTGTCATTTTACCACCAATATGGTGATTTCACAATTTAGTAGAAAAATTATTGAATACACCCTTATCAATTAACCCCCCAAGATATATATCTTGGGGGGTCTTTTGGTGGTGAATACTATCATAAATCAAGCATTTAAAACATTTAACAAGTTGAAAAACGCTTTAAGATAGGCTTCACAAATATTATTAATTTAATGTCTTATTCCCACTCAATAGTTGCTGGTGGCTTACTCGTTACATCATACACGATACGGTTAACGTGTTTCACTTCGTTTACGATACGAACAGAGATTTTCTCTAGTACGTCCCAAGGGATACGTGCCCAGTCAGCTGTCATACCGTCGATAGATGTTACCGCGCGGATACCTACTGTGTAATCGTAAGTACGCTCGTCACCCATAACACCTACGCTACGCATGCCAGGAAGCGCAGTGAAGTATTGCCAGATTTCGCGGTCTAATCCTGCTTTAATAATTTCTTCACGTAAAATCGCATCAGATTCACGAACGATTTCTAATTTCTCTTCTGTGATTTCACCTAATACACGAATACCAAGACCAGGACCTGGGAATGGTTGACGCCATACGATTTCATCAGGAATTCCTAGTTCAGATCCTAATACACGTACTTCATCTTTAAATAACGTATTTAAAGGCTCAATTAATTTGAACTGCATGTCTTCTGGAAGTCCACCAACGTTATGGTGAGATTTAATTGTTTGTGCAGTTGCTGTACCACTTTCAACGATGTCTGTGTAAAGTGTACCTTGTGCTAAGAAGTCCATACCTTGTAATTTAGAAGCTTCATCATCAAATACGTAAATGAATTCATTACCAATGATTTTACGTTTTTGTTCTGGATCTTCTACACCTTTTAACTTGTTCATGAAACGTTCTTGTGCATCCACTTTAATAACGTTCATGTGGAAGCCTTCGCTGAATGTTTTCATAACGCCTTCCGCTTCACCTTTACGAAGTAAACCATGGTCAACGAAAATACATGTTAATTGATCGCCGATTGCTTTATGAATTAATACTGCTACAACAGAAGAGTCTACACCGCCGCTAAGTGCGCATAGTACTTTTTTGTCTCCAACAGTTTCACGAATTTTCTCTAGTTCTACTTCGATAAAGTTCTCCATGTTCCATCCTTCAGAACAACCACATACACCGAATACGAAGTTTTTAATTAAATCGTTACCGTGCTCAGAGTGACGTACTTCTGGGTGGAATTGTACACCGTATAAGTTTTTCTCTTCATTGCTCATACCAGCAATTGGACAAGACTCACTTGTTGCGTCTACTACAAATCCTTCAGGTAAACCAGTTACTAAGTCGCCATGGCTCATCCATACAACTTGCTCTTCTGGAAGGTTCGCATATAATTTTGATTCGTTCTCTACTTTAAGAACAGCTTTTCCGTACTCACGGTGGTTGGCACGCTCTACTTTACCACCGAAGTGTTGTGTCATAAGCTGCATACCGTAACAGATACCGAAAATCGGTAATCCTAGTTCGAAGATTTTTTCATCACAATGTAATGCACCTTCACCGTATACGCTATTTGGTCCACCAGAGAAAATAATCCCTTTTGGATTCATTGCTTTAATTTCTTCTGCAGTAATTGTATGTGGATGAAGTTCACTGTATACACCGAACTCACGAATTCGACGTGCTATTAACTGATTGTATTGACTTCCAAAATCTAAAACGATAATTGTATCGTGTTGCTTCTTCAAAATAATCACCCCAACGTTAGTTCTCGTATATAAATATTTTCACCAATTTGGCGAAAAGCATTACTAATATAATAAAAAAAGCCAGTCCTCCGCCTCTAGTCTCATAACAAAGAAAAGGCAGGGGTCTGGCTTTATAAAGAAAGATAGTCTCCGCTCTTTATAAATATAAGACACACTGCCTTCATAGTCAGGTTGTTTACGGTAACCCGGTAGAGACTCTCAAACCATATCATTGAGGATATATGAAGGATCGTTTTATATTATCTTCCTAGATTCTAACAATGAAGTATCTATATGGTCAAGAGAGAAAGCGACAAAATTCTACAGAAATTCATTTCCTTTTCTAAAAAACATAAAAAAACATCCATTTCTATATAGAAATGGATGTTTTTTAGGGCAAACGGAATTACATCATTCCGCCCATACCGCCCATGCCCATGCCGCCCATGTCAGGCATTGCTGGTGCATTTGGTTCTGGCTTGTCAGCTACTACAGCTTCAGTTGTTAAGAACATAGCTGCAACAGATGCTGCGTTTTGAAGTGCAGAACGAGTTACTTTAGCTGGATCTACGATACCAGACTCAAGCATGTTAACCCATTCGCCAGTAGCTGCATTGAAACCAACGCCTACTTTTTCGCCTTTTAGACGCTCTACAACTACAGATCCTTCTAGACCAGCGTTGATTGCGATTTGACGAACTGGCTCTTCTAGTGCGCGAAGTACGATGTTGATACCTGTTGCTTCGTCGCCTTCAGCTACGATAGAAGCTACTTTCGTGTATACGTTCATAAGTGAAGTACCACCACCTGCAACGATACCTTCTTCTACTGCTGCACGAGTTGAGTTAAGTGCATCTTCAATGCGAAGTTTGCGCTCTTTTAACTCAGTTTCAGTTGCTGCACCTACTTTAATTACCGCTACGCCACCTGCTAGTTTAGCAAGACGCTCTTGTAATTTTTCACGATCGAATTCAGAAGTTGTTTCTTCTAATTGCGCACGGATTTGACCGATACGAGCTGCGATTTGCTCTGTATTTCCAATACCTTCAACTACAGTTGTGTTTTCTTTTGTAACAACAACTTTACCAGCGCGTCCTAAAGATTCAACTGTAGCAGATTTTAAGTCACGACCTAATTCTTCAGTGATTACTTCGCCACCAGTTAAGATTGCGATATCTTCTAGCATTGCTTTACGACGGTCACCAAATCCAGGAGCTTTAACAGCTACTACGTTGAATGTACCACGAAGTTTGTTCACTACTAATGTAGCTAAAGCTTCGCCTTCTACATCTTCAGCAATGATAAGAAGTGGTTTACCTTGTTGTACCACTTGCTCTAATACTGGTAAGATTTCTTGGATGTTAGAAATCTTTTTGTCAGTAATTAAGATGTATGGGTTATCAAGAACTGCTTCCATTTTGTCAGAATCAGTAATCATGTAAGGAGATGCATATCCACGATCAAATTGCATACCTTCTACTACGTCTAATTCTGTTGTGAATCCTTTAGACTCTTCTAAAGTAATAACGCCATCGTTACCAACGCGCTCCATTGCTTCAGCGATTAATTGACCTACTTCTTCGTCAGCTGCAGAAATAGCAGCTACTTGCGCGATAGAAGATTTGCCTTCGATTGGTTTAGAAATCGTTTTTAATTCTTCAATTGCAGCAGTAACAGCTTTTTCGATACCTTTACGAAGACCCATTGGGTTAGCACCAGCTGTTACGTTTTTAAGACCTTCACGAATCATAGCTTGCGCTAATACAGTTGCAGTTGTTGTTCCGTCACCAGCTACATCATTTGTTTTGCTAGCAACTTCTGCTACTAATTTCGCACCCATGTTTTCGAATGCATCTTCTAATTCGATTTCTTTTGCGATTGTTACACCATCATTTGTAATAAGTGGTGAACCGAATTTTTTCTCAAGTACAACGTTACGACCTTTTGGTCCAAGCGTTACTTTTACTGCGTTTGCAAGAGTGTCGACACCGCGAAGCATCGAACGACGTGCTTCTTCACTAAATTTAATATCTTTTGCCATAATAATTGACCCCCTTGGATTTTTTTAAGATTTATATAATTAACCGATAACTGCTAAAATGTCACTTTCACGTAAAATCAAGTAGTCTGTACCTTCATATTTCACTTCAGTACCTGCATATTTTGAGAAGATGATAAGATCACCTGCTGCTACCTCTAAAGCAACACGCTCACCATTTTCAAGCACTCGACCAGTACCTACTGCAACAACTTTACCCTCTTGTGGTTTTTCTTTTGCAGTGTCTGGTAATACAATACCACTTGCTGTTTTTTCTTCTGCTTGAACAAGCTCAATTACAACGCGATCACCTAATGGCTTTAGCATGAACAATAACCTCCTCATTTTGTTATGTAAATTTTATTTATTAGCACTCAAGTCACCCGAGTGCTAACACACTTATAATAATAAATAATCTCAATTTCTTTTGCAAGTAAAAAAATCATAATTTTTTCGCAAATTACTATATAAACTTTCTATATAGAATACTGCCTCTACTATATGAATCGTTGTTTCCCCTACTCGTATGTTACAATATGAAAGACACCCTAAGTTGTTTTCGCTAAACGTACAACTTTTTCCTGTCTCCTACTTTAATTTAAAATACGTATTTACAAAAAAATCATAATTCGAATGAAAGTTTATATCGTAGATAACATATTTACATGTTATCCTACCTCATCTCATACACTAGAGTTAGAAAGGATGGTTAAACCATTTGAAGAAACAATACTGGTGGATTATCGTTACATACATTTTAATGCAATTATCTGGCGCTGTTGGATTACCACTTCTCCTAAAAACAGGACTCTATGATAATAGAGGATTTACCATTGAGGAAAAAGGACAAATCATAATGGGACACTGGGCAATTATTAGCTTCTTTGTTGCATTATGTATCGTACTTTGGTTACTTAGAACAGATATTCGCGACAGACATTTAGATGCAACGCGCTCTTCTGTTCCAGCTACAATTGGGTGGATTTTCATCGGATTATTCTTAGCTTTCTTTTCACAAATAGTTGCCGGTATGATCGAGATGCAGCTACTAGGAATTAAACAAGGTTCAGAAAATACAATGAAACTGATGGAAATTGCACGAACTACTCCTTGGTTCCTTATTGTTGTATCTATAATCGGACCTATCTTAGAAGAAATCGTATTTAGAAAAATTCTATTCGGTGCACTTTATAAGAAGTTCAACTTCTTTATTGCAGCTATCATTAGTTCACTTGTATTCGCAGCAATTCATTTTGATTTTACTCACTTATTGGTATACACTGCTATGGGGCTCGTATTCGCCTTCTTATATGTGAAGACGAAGCGCATTATCGTTCCTATTGCAGCTCATGTTGCGATGAATACATTAGTCGCTATTGGGCAAATTTTTATGAGCAATGAGCAAATTCAAGAAATGATTAAAGAAGCTGAAAAAATGCAAGGATTTATCGGAGGATTTTTTGTATGAGAAACTCACCATTGTTCATGGCTGCACTATACTTCCTTCTTGGATGTATCTTTACACGCTTCGCCATTACGAACGTGACAGATACAATCTGGAATGTGTGGACAATACTATTTGCAGTTATGGCAACAATTGATTTTAATTTGGCACTTCGCCTTATATTAGTTAAATTCACAAAGAAGAAACAATAATAAAACGCAGAGGTCGCTTCCTCTGCGTTTTATTGTGGATAGTTTTTCAAAAAGTAAACTAATGTTTGTAACTCTACAGCTAAATCAATATGATGAATTCTAATATTCTCTGATACGTTTAATCGTGCTGGTGTGAAATTCAAAATACCGTGCACGCTCGTTTCAGCTAATCTATCTGCTACAGCTTGTGCTACTGTAGCCGGTACTGTTAATATTGCCACTTGTATATCATTTGATAATCTCTCTTCTAATTCATCTAAATGATATACAGGAATGCCCCCGATTTCTGTTCCAACTTTCTCTTCACTAACATCAAATGCCATTTCAATTTTTGTATTATTGTTTTTCGTGAAATTATAATGTAAGAAAGCGGTCCCTAAATTACCTACTCCAATAAGTGCTACACGCGTTATATCATCTTGATCAAGTGTTTCGCGGAAAAATGATAATAAATAATTTACGTTATATCCATATCCCTTTTTCCCTAATGCTCCAAAATACGAAAAATCTCTTCGTATTGTTGCGGAATCTACTTTTACCGCTTCACTCAATTCGGCCGATGAAACACGCTGCTTACCAGAAAGAGATAAGTTTTGGATAAATCGATAGTATAGAGGCAATCTTTTAGCAGTGGCTTGTGGAATCTTTTGCTGATCCATATGACCTCTCCTCTCTTCCTATCTTTATTCATATACTTTAATCAAATACAGAAGTTTAGCACTCATTAAATTCCTTGTATAATAAAGAGAAGAAGTATTCTCTCTTTATTTTAAACTATACACTATTTTTAGTATGATTGAGAAATATAAACATGGCAAAGTTAAGAAATTATTTGAGGTGAGAACATTGATTTTATTACAAGTAAATGGACTTTCGAAATTATACGGTGCAGAAACAATTCTTGCAAACATAAAATTGGAAGTACAAACAAAAGATCGTATCGCATTAGTTGGAAGGAATGGAGCTGGAAAATCTACATTATTAAAAATTATCGCTGGTGAGTTATCACATGATGGTGGCGAAATTATAAAACCGAAAGATGTCTCAATCGGGTATTTAGCTCAAAATACTGGCCTAGAAACGTCTTTAACAATTTGGGATGAAATGCTAACCGTCTTTACCCACTTACAGCAAATGGAGACAAAACTTCGAAAGCTTGAGCAAGAAATGGGAAAAGAAGAAAACTTTTCAAACGAAGCTATATATGAAAGATTGTTAGCTGATTATGACCAATTGCAACTCAATTATAAAGATCAAGGTGGATATCAATACGAAGCGGATATTCGCTCCATTTTAAGCGGCCTTGGCTTCCCAGTTGAAACACACCAGACGACGATCTCTACTTTAAGTGGCGGGCAAAAAACAAGATTAGCTCTCGGGAAATTATTATTAACAAAACCAGACTTACTTATTTTGGACGAGCCTACAAACCATTTAGACATTGAAACATTAACATGGCTTGAGCAATATTTACAAGGTTATCCTGGCGCAATATTAATCGTTTCCCATGACCGTTATTTCTTAGACAAACTCGTTACACAAGTATATGAAATTTCGAATAAAGAAAGCAGACGATTTGTTGGTAACTACAGTAAATATTTAGACTTAAAATCAGCATTATATGATCAAGAAATGAAACGTTACGAAAAACAACAAGATGAAATCGCAAAACTTGAGGACTTCGTTCAAAAGAATATAGCTCGCGCTTCTACAACGAAACGTGCTCAAAGTCGCCGTAAACAACTAGACAGAATGGAATTATTAACGAGACCATTAGGGGATTCTAAGTCAGCATCATTCCACTTCGATATTGAAAAGCAAAGTGGAAATGATGTTTTACAAGTAAAAGATGCAACCATCGGCTATGAGGAGGACCCTATAATTGAACACGTAACTATGCGCTTAACTCGCGGAGATAGTGTTGCCTTAGTTGGTCCAAACGGAATTGGGAAATCCACATTATTAAAATCTATTGTGAATAAGTTACCACTATTAAATGGTAATGTTTCTTTCGGATCAAATGTATCTGTTGGCTATTATGACCAAGAACAAGCAAATTTAACATCTTCTAAACGGGTTTTAAATGAACTATGGGATGAATATCCACTGCAACCTGAAAAAGAAATCCGTACTATACTCGGGAATTTTTTATTCACAGGAGATGATGTACTGAAACCAGTATCTTCCCTTAGTGGTGGACAAAAAGCTCGATTAGCTCTTGCGAAACTTATGATGCAAAAGTCAAATTTATTAATTCTGGATGAGCCTACGAACCACCTTGATTTAAATAGTAAAGAGATTTTAGAGAATGCTTTAATTGATTATCCAGGGACTCTTCTATTTGTCTCACATGACCGCTACTTTATTAACCGTGTAACAACGACTGTGGTTGAGTTATCAACAGAAGGCGCACAGGAATATTTAGGGGATTACGATTACTATGTGGAGAAGAAAAATGAAATGATTGAACGTGCAGCATTTGAACAACAAGAACAGCAAGAAAATCAGGCACCTGTTCAAAAAACTGTAGCTCAAGAAAAATTAAATTATCTCGAAGGAAAAGAGCGTAAACAATTAGAACGTCAACGCACTCGAAAAATTGAAGAGCTAGAACAAAATATCGTAAACTTAGAAGAAGAAATTGCTACGTTAGAAGATCAACTTTGCTTACCAGAAATATATGCAGATTATGAAAAAGCTAGTGAAATTACAACTAAAAAACAAACGCTACAAGAACAGCTTGAAACTTGTATGGCAGAGTGGGAAGAGCTGCATGTATAAGAGTATTTAAATAAGGAAGATGTCTCATCAGTCATGATTTTTGACTATGCGACATCTTTTTTCTTTAAGTACATAAATAATTTTTTGGATATATCAATGGTAACTGGGAATATATCAACGATTTTTCAAATACATCTATCGTAACCCTATATACATAAACGATTCGACACGAAATATCGATTTACCGACAAGGATTGACAATATCAGCACCCTCTATAATGGAGGGATATTAAAAAATGTTTTTCGGGGATATCTTCTTGCTTTTTATTTCCCGAAAAACAATACACTCAAAGGTCAGACTTCATCTAGTTTATCCACAAGTTTATACACATATCCACCTTTATAAAATAACTATTAAACCAACTTTTCCACATTACCCACAGCCAACGAAAAAGTTATCAACACTTTATATACACAATAAAACCCACATTATCAACAGATAACATGGGTTTTATCCACAAGCTGTGGTTAATTATGTGCATAACTATGCTTCAATATCTAATCCTGGATTCGCATTTAAGGCTAATGTTGCACGCTTGCCTTGTTCATACGCAATTGTCCCTGCCGCTGCAATCATTGCTGCATTATCTGTGCATAAAGATAGCGGTGGAATAATTAGTTCAATGTTTTCTTTTTTTGCAAATTCTTCTTCTAATCGGGCACGAAGTCCTTTATTAGCAGCTACTCCACCAGCAAGAAGTAATTGCTTTACATTATAAGCTGCTGCTGCACGAGCTGCTTTCGTTACAAGTACATCTATTACACTTTCTTGGAAACTTGCCGCTAAATCTTCTGGTTTAATTTCTATACCACGTTGTTTCGCGTTATGCACAGTGTTGATAACTGCTGATTTCAATCCACTAAAGCTAAAATCATATGAATCCGGTTCTAGCCATGCACGAGGCAAATCAATTGTTGGTTCTCCTTCATGTGCAAGGCGATCAATATGAGGACCACCTGGATATGGCATAGATAACGTACGAGCTACTTTATCATATGCTTCTCCAGCTGCATCATCTCGCGTTTCACCAATTACTTCAAATGAACCATGTTCTTTCATATAAACAAGTTCTGTATGCCCACCAGATACAACAAGTGATAATAGCGGGAATTGCACTTCTTTTACTAAACGGTTCGCATAAATATGACCAGCAATATGATGAACACCGACTAGCGGAATATCATGTGCAAAAGCTACTGCCTTCGCTGCATTTACCCCAATTAGAAGTGCTCCTACTAAACCAGGCCCTTCTGTTACAGCGATTGCATCAATATCATCAAATGTTATGTTTGCTTCTTTTAAAGCTTCTTCTAACACAACTGTAATTTCTTCTACATGATGACGGGATGCAATCTCTGGTACAACGCCGCCAAAACGTTTATGACTTTCAATTTGTGATGCAACGACATTCGCAATAATTTCCGTCCCATTTTTAACAACCGCTACCGCTGTTTCATCACAGCTCGTTTCAATCCCAAGTATAATCGTATTTTTTTCCATTATATATTCACCCACATTACAAGACCATCTTCCTGATTGTCTGCATAGTATCGTTTACGAATTCCACCATTTTGAAATCCATATTTTTTGTATAACTGCTTTGCTACTTCATTTGATACACGTACTTCAAGCGTCATTGTTTTTACCCCTAGTTCTTTCGCTTCTGAAATAACTGCTTTCAATAAGGCATCTCCTAACTTTTGACCTCGGTATTCTGGCAAAATAGCTATATTTGTTATATGTGATTCATCAATAATTATCCACAATCCACAATACCCGATTACACGACCATCTTTTTCTAACACAATATAATGTGCATGTTCATTCATCGTTAATTCACGGTGAAAAGCATCTGCAGTCCAAGGAGTTGAAAAAGATACTTCTTCAATAGCTACAATTTGAGCAATATCATCAAGTTCCATCTTTCTAAATATCATATCCATCTTCTGCAAGGCCCCTACTTGTTTTGACTTTCTAACCACTTTGTTTCAGCTTCAGCTAAACGAAGATAGCTCGGAACAAACGTATGCACATCATGTTCTTCTTTTTGTAATCCTAAAAATGCTAGCTCACTTGGTCTTGGATTATTTTTAGTAAAAGGAGCGAATACAGCTTGATCACCTAAATATTCTATAATTGTTTCTTTATGCAATTTAACATCATTACCGATAAATAAAACAGGCTGTCCTTTATCTTTTAACATTTGCAACCAGTCTACAATAAGAATAATTCGGTCTTCTTCTATTGAAGTTAACTGCTCTCCTTCGTATGTATATAATCCAGTATAGATTTGCCCACGCCTTCCATCAAATAAAGGACAAATTAATCCATTAAAGTTAGCACCGTTTGCAGCTACTACCTCTAAACTTGATACACCTACAATTGGTATTTGAAGTGACCAAGCTAATGTTTTTGCCGCTGTCACGCCTATGCGAACACCTGTATATGATCCAGGTCCAGCAGCTACAACGATTTTAGTTAATTCCTTCGGTTTTACACCACATTCTTTTAACAGTTGCTCTACAGCTGGCATAAGACGTACAGAATGGTTTTTCGTCAAATTTGTAATGATTTCCCCAATCACTTTTCCTTCCTCAATAAGGGATACACCCATTACGTAATTTGAAGTATCAATTGCTAGTACTTTCATCTTGTAATAGCTCCTCACATAATCTAATATAGCGATCTCCAATTGGCTCGAGTATAATTTTTCTTGTGTCATCTCCCGCATGGAATAAACTAATTTGTAACTTTTCATTCGGTAAATATGCTTCTATTAAATGAGCCCATTCCACTACCGTAATTCCTTCACCGTAGAAATACTCATCAAAGCCTAAGTCCTCTTCGCTTTCTGCTAAGCGATACACGTCCATATGATATAGCGGTAATCTTCCTTTATATTCTTTAATAATATTAAAGGTAGGACTATTTACAACTCTTTTCACTCCAAGACCTTTTGCTAGTCCCTTTGTAAAAGTCGTCTTACCAGCTCCAAGATCTCCTTCTAAAATAATTACATCTTGTGCCTCTACGAGTTCACCTAGTTTTTCTGATAATCTTTGTGTTTCCGCAGAAGATTTTGTTGTTACTTCATATTTGCTCACAGACTTCACCTACTTTACTCACAATGTTCTCTGCTCTTTATTATACAGGTTTTGAATATATAAAAAAGTCCTTAGGAGTTGTCCTAAGGATAGTTTGACTGTCTTTATTAGTTTTTTGTTAAAACAAATAAAAAAATACGAAACAACTTGTTTCGTTCTTTTCTTTATATAAAATGGCGGTCCCGACCGGGGTCGAACCGGCGATCTCCTGCGTGACAGGCAGGCATGTTAACCACTACACCACGGGACCATTTGGTTGCGGGGACAGGATTTGAACCTG
>NZ_JAKUFQ010000089.1:0-22892 GCF_022663475.1 Bacillus cereus group sp. BfR-BA-01382 | reverse complement strand
TATTTACTTGCAGTTTGGAATGGAATCCCAAATGGAGGTACTTACCATACAATCGAATACGCCCAAGGAAAAA
Organism: Bacillus cereus group sp. BfR-BA-01382; assembly: GCF_022663475.1. NCBI lineage: Bacteria > Bacillati > Bacillota > Bacilli > Caryophanales > Bacillaceae > Bacillus > Bacillus cereus group sp. BfR-BA-01382. Next base: position 22,819 of record NZ_JAKUFQ010000089.1, on the reverse strand, counting down.
GTGCATCAATCCAAACAATTGACCCAAATCGACACATGCAATGAGACCAATATTAATTGGCCTCATTTTTCTATGTGTTAGATTATATAAGGAAAGGATGGATTTAGATGACTTATGAAGTGATTCATTACTGCCATGTACTACCTACTTTTCACACTGTAGAATCTGGACTTACTTTGAAAGATGCTCAAGATAAAGTAAAAGAATTAGCAACAAAACACAAGTACAGTAAACACGCAATGGATTGTTGCAAATTCTATGTTCAACCAGAAATAAAATAATACAATGCATAAAGGATTGAAATAAAATGACTAAAGAAAAAATTAATGTATATTTAGACGATAAAAGAGACTGTCCCAAAGGATTTACAATTGCAAGAAATATGGAGAAAGCAATTGAACTCCTTACAAACTATGATGTTCAAATTCTTTCACTTGACCACGACTTAGGAGAAGATGAGAATGGGAAACTACTCCCTACTGGTTATGATTTCGTGAAATATTTCTGCTTACACAATTTATTTGTTGAGAAAATTTATATTCACACTGACAATCCACCAGGTCGTCAAGCTATGTATGAGACGCTGAAAGGTGCTCAAAGACGAGGTTTTATTGCTGAAGATATTAAAATACACCATTACTCAATCACAGTGAATAGATACTCTGGCGAATAAAACGTGCTCGCAATAGAATTTAATAATAATGTTCTTCCTTTCTTATTATGATACAGCAGACATTTATTTAAGAGAGGATGAGCATTGCGATGGCAAAACCAAAAACAATAAAAGGAACTGTTGGAGAAAAGACAGTTGAATATAAAGAAATGACTATGAAGGAATATTTTGTAGTTTTCATTACTACATTAGTAGGAATCTCTATCCCTACAGCAATGATTGCATTTTTCTTTGTTAAAATCACAGAACTAAACACATTCATATCAATTGGAATTGGATTAATTATGACAATTTCATTAGTATTTTTATTTGGATGGCACAAACCTGCTTATGCAAATGAAAAGAAATCAGATGAAGATGATGACGAGTAAGAGGTGTATCTATAAGGATGCATCTCTTTTTTATATTCATAAATGTTAAAGCATGATAGTCCCTACTATTTTACATTTTGGTTACATTTACCATGTAAATTGTATTTATTTGATATAATAATATCCGAAATTAATGAATATAGGAGGTTTTATTTTGGCTAATAAAAATAGAACTAAGCAGAAACAAAATAATAAATCACAAAACACTCAACAAGTACAAGAAACACCTGATTCTGCCTCTACAAAAATCAACAACAATGAAGCAAAAAGTAATAATGAATTCTTTAAGATTGTAAGTCAAGCAACCCTTATTGTGTTGTTGTTAACAGCACTAACTTATTCGTTTACAGCCCTGTTTAAATCAGGATATCATCATTATTATCAATTAAATGATTACTCCTTATTAACAATTGATACAAGTGATTTTGTTCATTTCTTTTTAGTATCATTTCGTTATCTATTCCCCCTAACAGTAGCTTATGTTGTTGTTAGATACATATTCTTAGCACCTGAATTTTTCCTCAGAAAAGGTGGAGTAAAAAGTATAACAATTGCTTTTGTTATTACACTTTTATTTGTACCTATTTTTATATCTTGGATTTTTAATATAGACAAGTTCCATAACATATATATATTGGCATGGGCATTTGTTACAAATTGTATAGTTTTTTATCAATTCTTCTCACCTAAAGTCCAATCTATATTACAATTTCTTCTAACACCAATTAGACCTTACAAAGCCTTTTTTATTCTCAGTGCTTTTATATTTTTAGGAATTGGCTCATATAGGTTAGGCTTTGATACAGCAAAAAAACAAGAAGAATATTCAATTGTTACTCAGGGTGAAGAAGACCTTATTGTGATTAGTACCAAAGGCAACAGTTTAATTACAGCCCCTTTCAATAAGGATACAAATACAATAAAATCAACCTTTACTGTTATTCCTATGAAAAATCAAGTAAGTTTAAAGACTACAACACTAACTAAAAATTTAAAAGTAAAATCCGACATATAAACAATATGAATACATAAAAAACACCTTATTTGTCTTTAGGTATTTTTATGTATTCAGTACTTCCTTATCACTCACTAAAACAATATAATTTCTTTATGCATCCCAACTAAGTCTTATAATGAAATGATATAATCACATTAACAAATCATCTTAAAATGTTTAGGAGGAACACTGTTGATTGAAACATTATTAATAAAATTTTACAAACAAAATCTAAGTAATTATGCATTAGTATACAAACATATTCTCATTAACATCATCATTGCAGTTATAATAATTTTTCTTTCTGTACTAATTCCAGCCCCCTATATTATTCATAATAACCAAGAGTTTCTATTAATATCTATATCTTTCTTTATTTCATTAATAGTAGCTGTTATGTCACTAAGTTTATTAATTAATCTTCCTGCAATAAATTTTACCAGGAGATTTTATAAAATAAAACTACGTAGTTCAGAGTGGGAACTTTTTCGTTTATATTTATTAAAAGAATATTTAGTTGAAACTAAATTCATAGATGCTGAAAATAAAAATACAAAAGAAAACAAGGAAACAATTGAAATGATTATTTCTTTATTCCAACAAAAACTTGAAAATCGACAAAAGAATAAACCTTTTTCGATTTTGGGTTCATACTTTAACACTACTATTGTATTTTTAATTCCCATTTGGACCGCATTTAACAATCAAGTATACTTTAAAGAAGTTACCCTAAATGAAGCAATTCATAACATAGGAACTATTTTTTGGGTGGTACTACTTTTATTTGTTCTGTTCTGTATGATTAAAATATATAAAATACAATATAAATTTCTTTACCCTGACTACAAATTGCAAGAAATCATATACATGCTTTCACAATTGCAAATCATACATAATAATGACAAGTTTTCACAAAAACATATACCTCAAGACCAAAAGGACAAAATTAAAACCATGGTAAAAGATTACAATTACAAGAAAACAAGGAATAATCAAAAAGAAAGAAATACCACTTCATTTTTAAAAAGATATTCTTATTTCAAATGGAAGTGATAAAAAATAAAAGCACCTATTATTAGGTGCTTTTTAATACAACTTCTTCCCCTTTTAGACTGAAATCGTCTTATATGTATTCCCGTCAATAACTAATCCATTCAGTTGACCATCAAAGACCGCTCCCCCATCAATTCCAATCTTTGTCTTACATGGAGAAATCCAAACATCATTGGACTTATCTTCATTTAATACTCTTGTAATAGTATGACCAAATACAATTATTTTTCCTGTTTCATTTATACCATAATGAAATGGTTTTCGAATCCAACTAAAATCCTTTTCGGATGTGTTTTTCCAATCGGATAACGCAAGATTCACTCCTGCATGTACAAATATAAAATATTCTGTTTCATAAAAATAAGGCATGTCTCTTATAAACTGAATGACCTCTGGATATTTCTCTTTCATTAAGTTTGCAAGATGTTCAGGCATATGTCTAATAGATGCCTTTTCTCCTAAAAACGAATCTATTGTAGCATTTCCACCTTGATTCAAGTAAAATTCCCCCTCATTTACAGGGTCATCTATAAAATTCAAAAACAATTCTTCATGGTTACCTTTTAAAAAAATAGCATCATATTGTTTCTTCAAGTACATAGCTAAAATCAATGTTGATTTTGATTTCTTTCCTCTATCGAGCAAATCACCTAATTGTATCAGTCTATGTGTATCTCTATCCCACTTTTTTAACAAGGTTGTAAATTCTAATAAACATCCATGAATATCCCCGACCACAAAGAATCTATCTAATACTTGCTTAACTTGAGTTATCTTCACAACTTCTGAATGGTTCATTTGTGTATCTCCTATCATCTACTTTATATCAAAATAAAGCTTAGTTTGTCATTTCATTTATAGCTTGTACAAGCAAAATTTCATCACAAGCATACAAACCTGAAGTATTAATATTGTTGTACTCAACAACTTTAAATCCATTATTTGTCTCTGCAATATCAATTACAAATGCATTTGCTAATGGGAATTGGTTAATCATTTTCATTGTGTAGGAAAGTAATTCATCAGAAGGTTTACGGACAGTGCTCATGACTTTATTTTCTTTATAACAAGAACTTGTCACGATGTTCTGATTGATGACAAAGAAACGATATTCAGCTTGTATTTCTTGTATAGGAGAAACCATTAATTTTTGACCAAGATAAGGACTATCCTCCTTACATTCTCGTTTCTGCCATGCCAAAAATTCTTCTCTTGTCACCGTTTGACCTGTAAATAACTTTGTATTCCCTGTAGGTCGAATAAAGAACTCCTCATCTATCGGATTTAGCTCCCATAAATCACCTACAATAAAATCTTTGTTTAACAGTTCATCTCCCAATACTTGCTGAAATACTTCAAATTCAAATTGGTCATTCATAAAAGAACCAGGCTCCAAATTCATTTCTTTCGCTATATTTGCAAGGGTTTTAGAACCATATACCATTACTTGTTCATTACAAATAAAATTATTTAATACTCTATCAGAATCATCTCTTGGTATTTTACTTTCCTTATCAATCACTGTTAATGAATTATCTTTGTCTACTCTTACAATCAAATACTCTATAGAACACTTTTCCAATGCATTTATAATTCGAATCGTATTGGGATTATAATTTAGAAACTCTTGTACTAACCATTTCATTTCTAATTCTCCTTTTTTATATCCATTTATGAATCATAGAAACATCCTGTTATTAATATGCAGAAGAGATATGATTATCCCTTCTACACCATATGATTAAGCTGAAAACCTTACTGTTTCCAATTCGTTAATTCGAAGAGCATGTAAATAACCACCAAAGACCGCTCCACCATCAATACCAATTTTCGTTTTGCATGGAGATACCCAAACATTACAATTATCATCATCATGATGCAGATACGGAGTAGGCGTATGACCAAAAACAATCACTTTTCCAGTTTTGTTTTTTCTCTTATGAAATGGTTCCCGAATCCATAAAAAATCTTGTTCTCCTGATTCTCGCCAATCTGGAAGAATTAAATTAACACCTGCATGTACAAAAATATGACTATCCGTTTCATGATAAAGAGGAAGATTTTGAAGGAATTCTACTTCTCTTGCAAATTCTCTCTTTATATAGCCTGTCAATTCTGTCAGATTTTCGAATTCAAAGTTTGGTAAAAGTGTTGCAAGGGTTTCTCTCCCTCCATTCTTAAAGTAAGACTGCGTATATTCAAATGGCATATTTAACCACTGTAAAAACATAGCTTCATGATTTCCTTTTAAAATAATAGCTCCATACTCTTCTTGTAATTTCATGGCAGTTAAAATACACCCTAAACTATCTGGTCCCCTATCAATTAAATCACCTAATAAAATAAGTTGCTCTGTTTCTCGATTCCAAGACTTAAGTACTTCATCTAAATTCTCTTTACACCCATGTAAATCACCCACTACAAAAATACTTTTCTTCATTTCTATCACTCCTCTAAATTTTATATTTTAATTCCCTTATAGATAAATAATTTAATTTTTATTACTGAATTTCTCTTGGTAATCTTTAAATACATTCTCGAAATACGATAAGCTTTCGTTTCCTCTTTTAATGAATTTTGATTGCCATCTTAATTCCTCTAATAATTCTTTCCAAAAACGCTCATCTGACTTCGTAGCTCGATTTTCTACAAATTCCTTTTCTAAATAAATTAATTTACTGATAGTCATTCGATGTAATGCTTTCGCTTTTAACTTTTGCATGATTTTCATCTGTTATATCTCCTTTTGATAAAAAGAAAGAGAGAATTATCTCCCTCTCTTTAATAGTTCACTCGGCAATTTTGCTTCCCTACAATTTCTTGCATCTTCGTAATCATTGTTAAATTGAAATGAGTGAAGTTTACTTTGTACGTCTTACCCCCAAATATGAAATAAACAGGCACTGTACTATCTTCTGACTCATATTTCTTTAAATAATCTCGCACTTGAACAAATTGATTTCGAGCAGTATTCACATTACGAGAGCCTGAAAGAACAATCTCTTTTGGATTTCCATCATTACCAACATCATGGATATCAATCACTCGTTTTACCATGATTTGTGTGCCTCGGTCATCCTCTTCAAATTTGCCTTCAACCGCAATGATACTACCTTCATGTAACAGACCTGCACTTTGCTCTAATACGTTAGAGAATGCAACACACTTAATCTCCCCTGTTGTATCTTCTAATTTAAATACATTAAGAGGTTTATTGTCTTTTTTCGTGTAGTACGTTTCGATTTCCGTAATAATACCTGCAACACGAATAGATTTTTTATAAGAACGAACTCTATCTGCTTCATCTTTTTCATCTGTATCTTGTAAGAACCCAATCTCACAAAATTCTTCTTCAGCTAACAATGTTTCATACGAATCAAGAGGATGTGCTGAAATATAAAACCCTGCAAACTCTTTTTCCTTTTCCAATTTAAAATCAATGTTAAACTCTGTTAATGTAGGAGTTAATACCTCTCTGATTTTATCTTGGCTTAATAACGGAATATCAAAGATAGACAATTGTCCTGATTGATAGTCTTTTCGTTCTTGTGAAGCTACCAATAGTAAAGCATCTAACATCATTAATTTCGAATTACGTGTACCTTCAAAGCTATCGACTGCACCTGAGAAGATTAATGCCTCTAATACTCTTCTATCCACTTTTTGATATTTTGCCATTCGAACCGCACAATCTTGGAAATTACGGAAGTCTCCTCTTGTATCTCGTTCCTCAATTAAACGAATTGATATTTTACCCATATTTCGAATACCTTGTAAGCCAAATCGAATAGAATTCCCTTCAACCGTAAATACTTCTCTTGATTTATTTACATCTGGTGGTAAGACATCAATCTTTTGTCGTTTACTCACAGCCATGTATGCTTTGATTTTATCTGACATTGTGATAAATGAATTTAAAGTAGCACACATATATTCTGTTGGATAGTAATATGCTAAGAAACCTGTTTTAATTGCAATATTCGCATAACCTGTTGCGTGAGATTTATTGAATGCGTAACGTCCAAATTTCTTCATTCGTTCCCATAAGGCAATTGCAATATGTTCATCAATTCCATTTGCAACACAACCTGTAATTCCTTTTTCCTCTGAACCGTGTACAAAGTATTCACCATACTCATTTAAAAGGGCTTCTACTTTCTTTGCCATCCCTTTTCGAATGGTATCTGATTGTCCTCGTGTAAAGTTTGCTAATTCACGAACGATAAACATACATTGCTCTTGATATACGATGATGTTGTAAGTCGTTTCTAAAATAGGTTGCAACTGAGGAACATCATATTCAATTCCTTCAGGCTTTAACATGTTTTTAATGTAATTCGGAATTTCATCTAAAGGACCTGGGCGGTACAACGAAATCCCTGCAATTAAACGTTCAAACAATTGTTTCCCCATTTCAGCATCTAATGTATGTGCATCTTGGAATAACTCCATCATGAAGTTTGTCATTCCTGCACTCTCTAATTGGAATACCCCTGCCGTATTACCTTTTGCAATGTATTCATAGACTCGTATATCATCGAGTGGAATACTTTCAAGTGTAATAGGTTCTAATCCTAACTCTTTTCGTTTCTTATTAATATCAATAAAGGCTCGTCCCATAACACCCATTGTACGAAGACCTAAGAAGTCCATTTTTAGCAAGCCCATCTCTTCACATTCATCTTTGTTATACTGAGTTGTATGCTCATAGGCTCCTGTATCTGTGTTCTCTAATAGAACCTGAGGAATATGGTCTGTTACGGCACTTGGGGCGATTATGACACCGCAAGCATGTTGTGATACGTTACGAGGTAAACCTTCAATACGAAGAGCAATATCAACAATTTCTTTTACCTCTGCATCAGAATGATACATATTATAGAATTCTGGACTCTCATTCAATGCTTTGTTTAATGTCATACCTGGTTTTTCAGGGATGGCATTTGCAATCATATTTCCTAATGGTTTATCTAATACACGAGCTACATCTCTAACAGATACTTTTGCGGCCAATGTACCAAATGTAATAATTCGAGAAACTGCTTCTTCTCCATATAATTCTTTCACATAATCAATTACTTCTTCACGTCTTGTATCCTCGAAATCAATATCAATATCTGGCATTGAAATTCGGTCAGGGTTTAAGAATCGTTCAAAAATAAGTCCATATGGAATTGGGTCAATATCCGTAATATCTAAAGCATATGCAACTAAAGAACCACAAGCAGAACCACGACCAGGTCCTACTAAAATACCTCTCTCTTTTGCAAATCGAATAAAGTCCCATACAATAACGAAATAACCTGGGAACCCCATAGTTTTAATTGTTTCAATCTCAAAGGTTAATCGTTCTCGATATTCTTTACTTTTAAATTCTTTCTGCCCTTTAAATCGTTTCGCAAATCCTTCCCATGCTAAATGTTCAAAGTAATCCGCTTGCGATTCGAATCCTTCTGGTAGAGGGAATTCAGGTAGATATATTTCTCCAAGTTGAATGTCAATGTTGATTCTTTCTGCAAGGTCAAGTGTATTATCAAGTAACTCTGGCATATCCCAAAACAAACCTTCCATTTCTTCAGAAGTGTGAATGTGATAACCACTCCCTGGAAAGACCATACGGTTTGGGTCATCCATTGTTGTTTTCGTTCCAATACATAACAGGATTTCATGTACAGAAGCGTCCTCAATTTCTGTATAATGGCTATCTGAAGTCGCAATTGCTTTTAAACCAAATTCTTCAGCCAATTGAAGCAACGCAGGATTTACAACTTCTTCCTCTTCACAACCATGTCTTTGGATTTCAATGTAGTAATTTTCCTTACCAAAAATATCAATCATTTTTTGTACTGTTTTACGAGCTAAATCCATGTCTCCCTTAATAATCGCTTGAGGGACAAGCCCCCCTAAACATGAGCTTGTTGAGACAACACCTTCACTATATTTTTCTAACCATTCCAGTTTTACATGAGGTTTATAATACTTATTCTCAAATCCCATACTTGTTAACTTAACAAGGTTACGATAACCCGTTGCATTAATCGCAAGTAACAACTGATGTTTACCTTCTTTTTTGCCATCTAAATTTTCAATATATGCTTCAAAACCTAATATCGGTTTTTTATTTGCTTTTTTCATTTTTTTATAGAAATCTAACGTCCCGTACATAACACCGTGGTCAGTAATCGCACTTGCCCACTCCGTTTTTGCAACCATTTCATGAATTTTTGTTGCACCATCCAATAAAGAATATCCTGTATGTCCATGAAGGCTGACATAACGTACAACATCTAACACATTTCCATTTACAACTGCTCTAAACATTTGTCTGCGTTCGAATAAGTTTCGATTGTTCTTTTCAAATTTATTTAGAGGCAATGTACAGATAAGTTCAAAATTATCATCTTTATTCTTTTTTACCGCAACTTTATCTCCTTCGAGATGCAGTTCAACGATAGTTCCTTTTTCAATGCTTAAATTAGGAAATACAACTTGCACATTACTCTCTCCTCTCCTAAATTTACGTTGACTATAGTTAATATAGATTTATTTTACATTAACTATAGTCAAAAAGTAAAGAAGAAAGAAGACTTCAGATAAAAGAAAAAAGAGCCGATGGATAACTTCCATACGACTCTTCTACTTATTACCTTGTAATTTCTCTTTTTAAAACTCTTGTTAATTCTTTGTTAATATCTGATGGGTCACAAGAAATTACCGATTTTTGATACATATCATTATATACATCTATCGTTTCTTCTCTATGTCTTTTGCTTCCGAAACAAATAGATACAACCTTTATGCCATTTTTCCTCGCTTCTTTCACAGCATCTTTTACATCTGCTTGTCCTAACTTTTGCGATGGGTAAGCAGATGGTAGACCATCTGAAAGAATCACTAATAAACGATTTCTTTCTGGACGTTGTAGTAACTCCTTAATAGCGATACGAATAGAAAATCCATCCATATTTCCACCATTAGCTTCGAAATACGCATTCCATGATTCATTGAATTTACTATCATTAGAAAACTCACTTACAGTTGTATGCATTACATTTCTTCCACTTGCTCGAAAGATAGTTGATTTAAAGGGAATAAAACCTTTTATCCCTTCTTCAATTACTGCACAAGCCTTTTGAGAACAAGATACTTTATTATTGTTCTCATCCACCCTATCCATCATAGAACCTGAACCATCAACTAACATGTATGCTACATAGTCCGTTGTTTGTGGTTGTCCTTTTTTCAAGAATACATTGTAATCTTTTGTCCCCACTTTCCAAATCGAAGACGTATCAAGTATTCCTTTTCTTCTATGTCTGGAATCATATGTTTTTTTATTTTTAAATATTTCCTCTATTTCTTTTCTAAATCGTTTTCCATCTCTTTTTATATCTTCCGTTAACTCTCTATTTCTCTTTGTGATGGGAGATATAGTAAGTGTTGGCTTTTGTTTTCCGTATTTATTATCACTATATGCCTCCTGTACATCATTTACTTCTTTTTTTGTCACACCTTTATCTATCTTGGCTTTTTTCTTAGATTCTTCCTTTTGCTTATCCTCTTCCTTTTTTGCATTTTTTAAAGCAAACTCAGCATCTTTCATTGCATCCTTTCGTACATTTTCAATGATATTTTCTACAATACTATTATCTGAAATTGAATTTGATTTAGATTCATTTGAATCTTCTGTAGAATCATCTTGTTTACTTGTATTGTTTACATCGGATTCCTCTTCTGTTCCTTCTTGTGTTTCTTCATTTTCAGTAGAATCTTCACCTTCCGTAGAATCCTCATTACTTTCACTTGTTGAGTTAGCTTCACCTAAACGCTCTTCTTGTTTTTGGTCGCCTTCTTCTCCCTTCATATCACCTAAAATACCATTACCAGCCCCCTCATTTTGTTCCTGTTCTTGAGAAGAATCATCCTTATTTTCTTCCTCGGATTTAAAATGAACTGAAATTGCATTTCCTGGATTTTCAGATGATGTTGTATCAGGATTTTCACAAGTATATTGTGTGTAATCTGACATGTCATCTACAGACATTTGATTCCCTTCATCCTTTAACAACTCTGCAAGATAAGGAGCTGTGATTTCAATAATTCTCATGCATCTATTTGCACAACCTTGTGCCGTAGATTCATTGATGCCTTTAATCGTCATTGTTTTTATCTTATTTAATTCTTTTTCCATTCTTGTATTTTTATAATGTACCTCAAAATCTTTTGGGAATAGACCTGTTACAGAATAGCTTGTAATTGAATATAAAAAATCTTGTAATTCATTTTCTTTTCTTATAGGCTGTTCTTTCCAAAGAGTAGCATTTAAGAATTGAATATGTTTTTTATATCCTTTTTTTCTATTGCACAAGCGTTTTTCGATACGACCATCCTCTACCGAGTTTAGTACATGTTTCGCAATTTTCATCCCATGATTTTGATGGATTTGAAATTTTTCATTTAAATACTCAGAACCATCTTTTAAGAACATTTTTAGAACCCTGTAGTCAGAGGATTTTATATGCTCTGCTTCATGTCCTGTTAGAGCCTTTAATGCTGAAAAAATCTCTTCATATGAAAATGATTTCTCTACAAAAATTTCAGGAAGTCCCACCACGATTTTCTTAAAATCGGTATAACTACTTCCCCCAACATTTAAACTAAATGGAATATCTGTTCTTCCTAATAAATTGAAAATAACCATGTTGAGTTGATTATAAATTGATTTTCTGTTAAAATAATCTATGATGTTTTTTGTTTTGTTACTATGTTGTATCATAACGAAAAATATCTCCTTTTTAATTGATTTTTTGAATACCTGTTGAAGACGGAGTGACGGAAATCACTCCGTTTTCTTTTTATGCAAGTTCATTATCAATTACATTCATCACGTAATATCTATAGTCCTCATCTTCAATTCGGTTTGCCACATTATCAATGATTGCTTCTTTCAATCCTAAATCCTCTGCTACTTCTAATGCAGAAATAAACCCTCGAATTGTTAAGCAATTTTTTGAGATTTGACCACCTTCTACCATTGCAAAAATATTTTTATAAATCTTATCCGCATCTTGAATATCAATTAACGTTGCAGATGGAACACGTACTCGTAACGTTTCAATAATGCTTTTATTAGATGGGAATAAAATTGGTGTAAATCTATCCATAGTCGCCTCGTTCAAAGGATTGGTTCCTATGTAATCTTTATTCATTGTTAGCATGACACCAAAGTTTTGCCCTGCTTCTACCCAACCATATCCAGGCACTTGCATAGCTCCACGGTCATCAACTGCTGAGTGAATTTGCACTAACACAGATGGGTCAACAGTATTCACCTCATCTAAGTTTATAAAAGCTCCAATTTCCATTGCTTCTACAAATGCTTCTTTCTCAAAAATCACATTTGAAAATGGTTTTCCGTCTTCATTTGTTCCTTGTTCAAAAGACTTAGAACCAAGTAAATCCATCTTATCGAATTGGCTATTTAAAGACACTTCAAACAATGGTCTTTGATAAATCCACGCTAAAGTTCGAACAAACACGTTCTTTCCTGTACCTTTTTCTCCTTCTAAACGTAAATGTTTTCCTTTATTTGTATACACAACAGCTTTTTTTACTGCTCCAAATGTATCTTTGAATAAAGTCTCAGGTTTTTTAGGAATACGGTTTACCACATCCTCTTCATACTTTCTATATGTTTCAAAAGTAAGAGCAATATGCTTTTCAGAAACATCATTACTTCGAAGATATGATTCAATTGCTTCTAACTCCTCTTTTTCTATTCCAACTCTATTCATTACTTCTTCTTTTATATCTTGGAGTGTATTTATATCGTCTGTTTCAGCTACTTGATTAACAATAGACTCATCAATTTTAAAAGAAACTGTATATGTAGTTGGTTTGATATCTATTACTTTACCCACTACTTCATTTAACACTTGCAATCCTTTCTTTAAAGATTGAACTGATTCATCATTACTACTCAGGTTTACTTCACCTGCGGGCTCACCTTGAAATAACGTAGTGATTTTATCTGCCACTTTTTTAAATGAGACTAACGTTGTATCACCTTGTTGAAAGGCTTTCATCACTTTTGCTTTCCCTGTATATTGTCGAAGGGCTCCTTTTACAATTACCTCACGTTCCAATATTTTAACAGAATGACTCATATCTTTATCTACAACTCCTTCTTCATTCTCCTCATCTATCATCACACCTATTGTTAAACCAATCTTTTTTATCCCATTACTTAAGTCAAAAGATGGGTGAAATTCTATCGTTCCTTCTATACTGTCATTAGTCATTTTAGCATGTAATTCTTTATTTGATATGCCTGTATGTAATGAAAGAATGTTTCCTAATACGTGACCTAATTTATTACCTCTTGAATCTACACATTTTACTGCTAATTTATCTTTTGGATGATTTGGGTCTTTTATCAATTCTACCTTTGTACCCACTCTAACATAATCCAAATTCTTTGCTCCTACCACTGCTACATGTACCTTTTTCATTTTCATTCTCTCCTTTTTATACAATTTATAAAAATACCTGTTTCTTATAATCTCTTTATTATAGTAATATGAAGCGTTTTTTACTAAAAGTTATGAAGGTAACTTTTATTTGAATTACAAAAGAGAAAGGCAGGATTTTACCCTACCTTTTTCTCCATATATTCACTTCCAAATGATGTTTTTTTCTCTACTACAATACCTAAACGAGTCATCTTAGTTAATTCGTTAGCAATATCAACCATTGATACATTTCTTCCTGCTCTTTCGTTAATATCTTCATGAATTTTTGGAAGTTTCCCCATTTTAATAGGTAAAAACTCTTTTAATACTTTACTTAAATCATTCTTTTCCATATCCTCGATAAACATATGAAACTCGTCAAATGGGTCAAGCATATGTGGTGATTTTGTAAAGGTTGTACGGAATCGAACCGCAAATGTTTTAGGTAATGTTGCAGAGGAGACAAAACAATGACCTGATGGTAACTCTGGTAAACGTTTCATTTCATCTTCTGTCAAATTCGTTTCTTTTCGAACCATTTCCATATCGTCTGCTGTATTTAAACGATAGATAAATTTTGTATTCAACTGTGCCACAATTGTCGGGTCTAAAGCATCTGGTTTTTGTGTACAGAAAATCTCAAACACACCATATTTACGAGCTTCTTGTGCAATCTTTTTCAACACCTTTTTCGTAGGTGAAGAATGACGTGGTGCAAAGTTATGTGCTTCATCAACAATAACGAAAAACATTGGAAAGAACTCAGGTCTCTCTCCACCATGTTCTTGATAATCTTGATAGTCTCTACGTTTTTTATAGAGTTTTTTTAGAATATATGAAGCTACCATTTGTTGTCGTAACATATCTCCTCGAATCACTGCAATTTTCCCTTGCTTCATCGCAGATTCTACACCATCAACATCGCCTACAAAAATATTTGTAGATTCTAAAGCATCCAATTTCCAAGATAATGCTTGTAAGGTTTTACTTCCTGAAACCCTATTTTTATTTCTTGTGTAAAGTAACACTTGCTCATCTGTTAATTCATCTTCAGGTGATGTTTGTTTTCCAAATTTAGTACTTGGCTTGGGGTTTTCATGTACTTCAAAAGCTACTTTTAAATTGATAACTTTGTTTTTCAAATGTGCTAACGTATCTCCTTTTTCATATAAAACTTCTAATGCCCCTCGTTGTGGTTCTGTCAATTCTCCCACGAAATCAAATAGACTCATCAGTTCATCCAATTTTAATTCATGGAAATTAATCCCCACATCTCTTCCAATATAAAAAATTTGGTTTCTATCTTGAAAATCATGAACAAGATTACTATCTAAACCATTTAATCCATCCATTGGTTCCACAAAATTCATTTCATTATGAGGGTCAAATGCTACACCTGGAATACGAATCTTTTGAATCTCCTCTTCAATTACTCGTAATCCAAATGTTTTACCTGAACCTGATGTTCCAAATACACCAATATGGGGATATTCTCGGAATTTGCGATAGTTCAACACAAAAGGAACACCCTCTTGATGAACGGCTCCACCGCCCTTCCACAGAGGCGAAATATTTGTTAATTCTTGCGGTAAATTGGATTGCATTTCTTCTGTACCTAAGATAACTCCTAAAGTTAAAGCATCTGATGTTTTTGCATGAATTAATATTTTCTCCATTTCCTTAAATGTGGTATCTCGAACAATTTCATTTGGCGTTACTGGTTTTGTTAAAGTCTTCAAAACTTTTACTCTTGCAATGTGAGTCTTTCTATCATTTACAATCTCTTTTGATAACCCTTTTACAATATCCAATGCAAATCCTTCAGGCATGATAGACTCTGATAAAAATGGAACTGTAGTTGTATTTAAAACTTCAACAGGTAAATCCCCATGTAATTCATCATTAATCATTAAATATTCATTTTGAATAAATGGCTTATCTTGTGAAACAATGTAAACTTCTCGTACTGTGGTTTTCCCCATTACAAATCCTCTATTTGCCACGTTAAAACCTCTCCTTTTCTATTTGTCGTGTCTTACGCTACTTTTAATTCTATTTTTCTTAAAGGAAGCAGGAAGATTAATCTATCTTCTCTGCTATTGTTGTTCCGTTTTCATCTAACTCCATACGAAATACACTGTCAGACACAAGAGGCATATACGTATCCTCATGCGACACGAGGAATGTTTGCCTTCCTGTATAGTCAACTAACTCCCTAATAAGATGGGCTGTATTCTCTGATGGCTCTTTGGAAACATATTTGGTAGGCTCATCTAAGAAGAATCCTGCTTTATTATTGTCTCCCACAAGTAAATTGACTGATGCAAAAGTAGCTAATGAGACAATATCCGCTCTTCCCCCACCATCTTCTTGAGCAGGGTCTGTTTCCACTACTTCATTTGGATACTGTGCTTTTACTAATACGTCTGCAACGGGAACACCACGAGCACTATCTAACTGAATATCTACTGAAAGATTGTCACCCATAACCATTTGCAAGGATGATGTGGCTGTTTGCGAAAGAATCTCTTTTCCGTTCTCTCTTGCTTCTTTTGATGCCCTTTCTAACAACTCTTTCATCATCGCATGATGTTCTTGTTTCCCCTTTAAACTCTCTAAAAGACTTTCATTTTCTGCGAACTGCTTTTCATGTAAATTTAATGTACCTAAATCGGTATGATATTTGTCTTTCATATTACCCAATTCCTTGATAATGTCAGAATAATTCATGTCATCAACTCCCTTTTGTTAAAAATACAAAATCTTTAAAATATGCTTCATCTATTGTTATTGATGAGATTTTTGTCTCTTTATCACATACAGTACATATTGTTTTATTAGCGATTAGCTGATAAGCCATCGAAGAAGAGTTGTCCTTGAAAAACGAGAGTCCAAGCTTCCCCCCACATTCACATTTCGTAATCATACTGATACTGGATATTTTTCTTTTATATATGTAATCACCTTATTTGCATCTACTTTGGCAAAATCCGAATCAATATCAGGTAACTTCGCTTTGGCACCATCATTTACGTTCACGTCTAAAGGAATCATACTTGGTACATTATCTAAACTTTCAGCATACACAACATAAGCCATTAAGCTAAACGATTTCTCAATACCATTGAGGTCTACAACCATCTCATGATTTCGAATCATATTTCGATTATCCTTGGTTTCTGACCAAACTTCCCCATCTCGTGAGATAAATCCACTCTTTCTAAGTTCGCCTGTAAATACACAGTTAATGCTATCAATGTAATTACTCTCATCGGCTTTATACCATACACGAATTCTTTCATTTTTCTTAAACCCTTTTACTATTTCATACAGGTATTTATAGTTTTCGATGATAATCCAATTCTCTATCAATTCTTTTACTGACATACCTAATGTTTTGCAACGTGTATACTCACCGTTTTTAAATGTTTTATAATGAACACTGTATCCGAAACTTGAAGGAGTTAAATGCCCTACAACATCACTGTTCCTATTTTTTGCATATACCATATCCACCACTCCATTTTATTATTGACTATAGTATATAACATATATACTTTTAAGTAAAATATTTTTTATGCAAAAAGGAGCTCTTTTTGAGCTCCCTTTCCTTATTTATGCTATTTCCTTCACATTTTCAATGATTTCTTCCTCTACAAAGCGAATTCTCATAAGAGCTTGTACCATTTCAACTTGGATTTTTTCTCCTAATTCATTGAATAATTTACTACTTGCAAACAGGAATTCTTCTATTGGTTTCTTCTGATTGTACACTGCTAATTTAACATCTTGTTTCAAATCTGTTAAAGAATCAATATGATGAATCCAATTTTTATCCACGATTTCTAATAGAATTTGCTTCATTTGTTCTTGAATTTCATTTTGAACCACAAGCTCTTTTTTCACTTCAAAGGCATCCATACAATTCTGTAATACAGATTCTTTGATTTCTTCAATATCCTTCTGTAATGAATCATCCACATTTACTACACCAACCATTGAATATTTCATTTCTAAAGTACGTTTCATTTCTTCCAATGCAGGTTGTAAATCTTCATCTTGTCCAAATTCTTCATACTTGTGTAGTTTTTCAGCAATTACTGATTCAAAGGCATCTCTGGCCATACTTTCTAACTGTCCTACGATATCAAAGTTTGGTTCTAATACATCGTCCCTTTGCTGATAAATGACTTTTCGTTGTTCGTTAATAATAGAATCGTATTTCATCGTTTCCTTACGAGCATCATAATGCATTGCTTCTAAATTTCGTTGGCACTTACCAATCGCTTTTGTAAGGAATTTATTTTCCACTGCATCATTATCATCTTTAGGCATAAGTGAAATCATTTCCTTAATTTTATCTGATGCAAATACTCGCATTAAATCATCTTCAAAAGAAACATAGAAACGACTAATCCCTTTATCACCCTGACGACCAGAACGACCTCTTAACTGGTTATCAATTCGTCTATTATCATGACGTTCAGAACCAATAACTTTTAAGCCACCAACCTCTGTAACACCTTCACCTAACTTAATATCTGTACCACGACCTGCCATGTTAGTAGCAATTGTAACTGCTCCTTTTTGTCCTGCATTCATAATGATTTCAGCTTCAATATCATGAAACTTTGCATTTAAAACTTGATGTGGGATTCCCTCTTTTGTTAATAAGTCTGATAATTCCTCTGATTTTTCAATTGTCGAAGTACCAACTAATACAGGCTGTCCCTTTGCGTGTGATTTTTTAATATCTTCCACAATAGCAATAAATTTTGCTTTCTCTGTAAAATACAACTTATCTTGCTTATCTTTTCGTTGCACAGGCTGATTTGTAGGAATGACAACAACCTCTAAACCATATGTTTCACGAAATTCAACTTCTTCCGTTTCTGCTGTACCTGTCATACCTGATAATCGCTTATATAGTAAAAAGAAGTTTTGATAGGTAATAGAAGCTAATGTCTTATTTTCTTCTTGAATTCGAACACCTTCTTTTGCTTCCATCGCTTGGTGTAATCCATTCGAATATCGTCTTCCTTCTGACACACGTCCTGTATGCTCATCAATAATAAAGACCTCTCCATCTTTCACTAAGTAATCTTTATCTCTTTTAAAGAAGTAGTGAGCTTGTAGCGATTGGTCTACATGATGACGAATTGTAGTATTCTCTAAATCCGCATAGTTTTTCATACGGAACATCTTTTCTGCTTTTTCCATACCGCTATCAGTCAACATAACAACTCGAATCTTTTCATCTACTGTATAGTCATCCTCATGTAAAGAACGGACAAACATATCTACAATTGCATACCATTGAGAAGGTTCTTCGCCTGGTCCTGAAATGATAAGCGGTGTACGTGCTTCATCTAATAGAATGCTATCCACTTCATCGACAATACAGAAATGTAGAGGTCTTTGCATCTTATCTACTTTTCTCTTCACCATATTGTCTCGTAAATAATCAAATCCAAGTTCTGAATTGGTAATATAGGTAATGTCTGAATGGTAAGCTTCTCGCTTTTCTTCCATTGTTAATTCACCTGTAATTACAGAACTACTTAGTTGTAAGAAATCATATAGTGGCTTCATAATACCTAAATCTCGTGTTGCTAAGTAATCATTTACTGTTACAACATGTACTCCTTCACCACTAAGAGCATTCAAATAAACAGGTAGTGTGGCAACCAATGTCTTCCCTTCACCTGTCTTCATTTCTGCTACATTTCCTTCATGTAAGATAATGCCACCAATTAATTGAACCTCGTAATGCCTCATTCCTAACACTCGACTGGAAGCCTCACGACATACAGCAAATGCTTCTGGCAATAGGTCGTCAACCGTTTCTCCCTTTTGGAGACGCTTTTTAAACTCTGCTGTTTTCCCCTGCAATTCTTCATCTGACAAGGATTTCATTTCATCTTCTAATGCAACAATACTTTTGATTTGTTTTGTTACTTTCTTCACTTTACGTTCAGAATTTGTTCCGATTATTTTATATAAAAGATTCATTATATCCGCTCCTAACTACGTTCTTTATTCCTTTATAGTATCATCTTTCATAAACTATAGTCAATTAATGTATTATATTAAGTAAAAAATATTTTACATCATTCATTGACTATAGTAAAATGTAATTATAAATAATGATGAAGGAAGTGCAATACATAATGAGACCTCGAAAGTTCGAATACTTATTCAGTATTAAGGCTTTTTATAAAAACAAGACTGAATATTTGAATGTAACAGTTCACAATAGGAAAAAGATGAGTGATGAAAAAGATTTTTACAAAATCGCCGAAATGATAACTAAAGACCTTAATGCAGATAAAGTAGTAATAATTGGATGGAAATTCCTAAGAGCAAAACGTGCTTTATAAAGGTGGACAGCTATGAAATCAAAAAGAATACGAGCTATTTTGAAAGCAACAGGATATAACAAAAAAGGGAACTTATATATAAAACCTTGTATTTGCTTCAACTGTAACGGTTCAGGTGTTTGGCATGGATGGATATCAAAAGGAATATATCCTCATGTTGAAACTTGGTATGAACCACCAGAGACTTGTTCTTGGTGTAAAGGAACAGGTACAGATACTGAAGTGACATGCGTTGAAGCTGAAAGAGACATACCATTTCAATAGAAACGAGGAACAATCATGGACAAATCAAAATTAGCATTAGAAGGAATTATCCAAGTGTATCAAAATGGATTTTTAGCAGAATACAAAGAAGATGATAAAAAAGAAATGAGAATCGTTCTTTTAGAATTAATCTTAGAGATTACTCGTGTTCAAAATGACTTTCGCTATTGTAGCAAAAAAAATTGCCCTTGTTGTCCTGAAGTACATATTGCAAAAATGGTAAAGCAGTACAATGACCAATTAAAGAAAATTTTCAATCCATATATCCTATCAGATGTAAGTCCTATCTTAATTTTGGACTACTTAGATAGCTTTAATTTAGAAAACAGTAAGGAGATTTCATAATGAAAGAACCAAAGTTTAAAGGATTTAGCACGGAAACAAATCAATGGCATTTCGGATTTGGATATTACATTAACAATTACACTGATAAATTCAAAGCAGAGAAAGGTATAACTGATAACATCACTCTCTACACTGAATGTAGTCCTGTCATTGTTGAAATGGAATCTGTAGGTCAATATGCCACTACGGTGACAGATATTAACCGTACCCCTCAAGAATTGTTTGCAGGAGATATTATTCGTTTTCGATACAAAGGTGAATGGAACCCTTGGTCTAAACCTATGGTAATTGAATGGGGTGGTGATAAGTATCCTGCATTTGATGTAAAAGGTCATTCATATGATTGCAATTTACTATCACTATTCG
Source organism: Bacillus cereus group sp. BfR-BA-01382 (assembly GCF_022663475.1). Classification (NCBI taxonomy): domain Bacteria; kingdom Bacillati; phylum Bacillota; class Bacilli; order Caryophanales; family Bacillaceae; genus Bacillus; species Bacillus cereus group sp. BfR-BA-01382. The sequence goes on along the minus strand of NZ_JAKUFQ010000089.1, from coordinate 1,859 downwards.
TCAAAAGCGGTGAATATGAAATTGAGTGTTTGGGAACTGCTTATGAAAATCCCGAACTACTAACCTCTTATAAATAAAAAAAGTAAAGGATGAAGAAAAATGTTAAACACAAAATCAATTCAAGATATGGCAGATAGATATACAGCATACCAACAATGTTTTCAACATGGAGAATCAGAGAACCCTTGGGATAAAGCCTATGAAAAAGCAGTAGAGTGTATGGATGATATCCCCAAATTAATTGATGAGGTTACCTACTTAAAAAATCTAATTCATGGATTACAACGAGTAAGAGTTCATGCTTGTACAGTTCCATCATCTGATTGTTGGTATAAAAATAGAATAAACGAAGAATTCTTTATTGTTCCTCTAACAGAAGAACACTCAGATAGATATCTTGTATTTGCAAACATTGAAGGTCAAACAAGAACTTGCCCAATAAAAAAAGAAGATGTTTCATTGGTAAGAAGTATTATCTTACTTGATGAAGCTCACCTGTTACTTAATAACCCAAAATAACCACAATAAAAAAACCTATTGCTTATTGCAATAGGTCTTTTATATTCAGAGAATGTAAAAGTTGTATAAAAGCGTTTAAGCTCCAAAAAGTAAAGTCCCTCCTATCATCCATATAAATGGTGTGCAAAACAAAACAGAATTTAATACCATCCCGAACTTCGTCCATCTACTTCCTCCGTTTTTATTGGAAATATAGGCTAAAATAAATCCAATGGGACAAACAATTAATGGAAAGAAAATAGGCAATCCTTCTAAGGGCGTTGGAATCAATTCATATAAAAAATTAATAATGAGCATAGTTAACGCAGTGGGCATTAATATAGATAAAAAAGTTCCTGTTTTATGTACCTTCATAGTGGCATCCCTCCTATAATTTGAAACATATTTATTATTGTATATTATTTAGATTTTACTTATAACGCTCCTTGTTGAACACAATATCATTTATAAAACAACTGTTAATCATCTTCTGTATCTTCATGCAAATAAAAAATCCCCTACTCCTACGTAAGGGATTCTATTAATCTATAAAATTAGAATCGCTTGAATCCTAATAGATGTTTCTTCCAATATGGACTATTGATATCTGAAATTGCGATTGTTGGTTCTTTCGCATTGATAAACTCATGGTCATTTAACATGATTCCAATATGAGAAGGGCCTGCTTTGTATGTGCCTTGGAAGAATACAATATCACCCGCTTGAGGTGTTGCAACTTGTGTGAATCTATTAGAGCTCCAATATCCAGTTACATTCGTTCTACCAATACTAAATCCTGATTGATTCAATACATAGTAAATGAATCCACTACAATCCATTCCACCTACACTTGGATTAGAACCACCCCATACATATTTCATTCCTAAGAATTTCTTGGAGAATTCTAACATCTGTTGTTTATTTCGACTTACGGGTTCTGACACTTGTCCAGTTCCTGTTTGTCCATTATTTCCAGACGTTACATTCCCTTGTTTTGGTGACTCATTTGTTTGAATGGCAAAATCTTTACTAATAAACCCTTTTCGTCCATTAAATGAAATTTCTAACCATCCATTCACTTCTGCCGTAGAAGTTACAACCGCCCCCATATATAATTTACCAAGAATCGTTGAGGCAGTCGTTCCACTCTCACGTACATTCAGCGTTGTTGTATTTATCTTGTAATTGCTTGTTTTAGAAACTTGATTAGGAGTTTCTTTATTACTTGCATCTACACCAATCTTCACAAAATCCTTACTTACAAATCCTGATGTATTATCAAATGAAATTTGATACCAATTCCCTGATTCTCCAGTAATTGTTACATTTTTCCCTCTTGTTAATCGACCAACCTTTCCAAA
>NZ_JAKUFQ010000088.1:0-23313 GCF_022663475.1 Bacillus cereus group sp. BfR-BA-01382 | reverse complement strand
TTAAAAAATAACTATAACAATAGAGGTATATTTGTTATAGTTATTTTAGCAATAAAGGTAGGAAGGAAAGGACGTATTTAGATATGTCTCTAAAACAGGATTTGCAAATAAAAGAGAATAACATTGTTTCGAAGTCTAATACTTTAATTGAAGCAAATTCACGCTTAAATTTAGTAGAACAAAAGATGCTACTTTGCTTAGCAAGTAATATTGAACCAAGTGATCGAGATTTTAAAACATATACATTTCCAATTAAACAATTTCATGATTTGCTTGGTTTGAGTGGATCAACGAAATATACTGAGTTAAGTAAAATCACAAAGGAATTAGTTTCTAAAGTAATTGAAATTAGGATAGGGGAAGAATTAATTCAAGTATCTTGGCTTTCTTCAGCAATTTATAATAAAAATAAAGGGACAATTGATTTACGTTTTGACCCATTATTGAAGCCATTCTTATTAGAATTAAGTAGTAAATTTACAAGTTATAGATTGGCTAATGTAGTTAAATTAAAAAGCACCTACGCTATCCGAATTTATGAGTTATTAAAACAATATGAACATATAAAAGAGCGGACAATCAGTCTTGAAAATCTAAGATACTACTTAGATGCAATTGATGTATATCCTAATTATGCTAATTTTAAACAACGGGTGTTACACCCTTCTCAAAAAGAATTAAATCAAAAAACTGATATATCTTTTGAATTTGAAGAAATTAAACTAGGTAGAAGAGTACAAAAAATTAAATTTATCATACGTAGTCAAAAAAGAAAGGATACAAATTTAGCTCATTTTGAAAAAAAATTAGATGAATTTCAACAACCAAATACATTTGAACAGAAAATTAAACGCTTTGAAGAGCGATGTAAAGGTAAAGTATACCCTGCAGTATTAGAAAAATGGAAAAAACATGAGGAACTGATATTAGAAATTATAGATGATATACGCTTCCGTGTAGATATCGATTCACCCATTGGTTATGTAGAATATATGCTTAATTCTCGACTAAGAGAACTATCTGATACAGAAATGTTAAAACAAGACACTCAAGGGAGTGTAACTAACACCACATTAGAAATGGATAATATTATAGATGCAGTGATAGCTAAATACTCAAAATCTACAGGTGCTGTAGCTACATTCTTAGTCAAAGATACGGCTATTCACGAATTAACAAATATCTGTACACTAGAAGAAGCGGAAGAGTTCTGGAATAAAAAAGAAGAATTTGTTATGGATAGTATTTATGAATACATAACAAAGAATAGAAAAAAAAGAAGATGACATAATTGGTTCACCATATCATTTGAGGAAATCTGTAAGTGTAGACACATTTTTAAAATAAGATAACCGATTTCCTATACGATTAAGGAATCGGTTATCTATTTTAAATTAGATGTTATTGCCTATTGGACTAATTTTTCAATTGTAGGCATAACAGCAATTGGTGGTAATGATGCAGTCCAACCAACTGCATATACGTTTAATTTTTCACCTAATGTGTAGTGTTCACTATCTGAAACAGGAACTCTTAAAATTTTATTCTGAGAAACTAAATCCCACCAATCATGTTGATAAATAAGTGCTTCATCTTTTGTAGAAGTAGCAGCAACCACTAAATAATTGTTATCTATTGAAATGACATATCCAGTAAAAGGCTCTTGCTCTTGGTTTTGAATAGAATGAACAGGAGTATTGTTTGCAGAAATCTTATTAGAATCTGCAAAGGCTGGTGTTAATCCGAAAGTAAATCCACATCCTAATGTTAAAGCTGTTACGGTTGTTACTAATTTTTGTTTTTTGTTTAACATAATATATATCCCCCTTATATTTTATCCCTACACTATCCACATTCCATTAGCATACATATAAAGCCTTTTAATATTAAGATATTTAACAAAATTGTCACAAGAATTCCATTAATGGCAATATAAACTATTAATGGAAGTTGTTTTGTGTTATAATTCACTATATTAAATATTATTGTTCCTTTCATCACTTGATGAATGTATGCCCTTCCTTAATTGTAAATATGTTTGAATTTATTGGTAGAGAGGGAAGATATCCCTCTTCTTTTTTTGTTTTTTATCAATAAGTATGTCTACCCCTGTTATATAAATGGAGGAGTAAGATATTCATATAATTCTTCATCGAATAATTGTAATTCATTAGATACAGAAATATACATACAAAAACGCCATTCTCTCGTTGTGAATTTATACCGAAAGAATAGCGTTTTTTTACTTTAAAATATTCTATTAAGAGTTATTTCTTGTAACGCATATATGACTTATTAAGGTTAAATAGGTGCTTTAAATTAAATTAATTCTTATTTTAGTGAAAATTTCACCTTATTAAGTTATTGTATATATCGCATTCATTAAGTATCATTTTAATATGAAGAATTAATAATTTAATAACAAAAGGAGAATTTTTATGTTAACTAATCAAGTTGATACCTCGAGCAGTAAAAAGAAATGGATTATTATTGGAGTTATCACACTAATTGTTATTGTAGCAGCAATTAATATTTTTGTTATGCAAGGGAAGAAGAAAGGAGCATCAACAAATGCTGATGCTGTAAGTTTTGAGAAAGTGACAGAGCGTAAGCTGAATAATACGAAGTTAATTTCTGGTCAGGTGAAGCCTGGTAATATTGAAAGTTTTTATGCAGATCCGGCCAAAGGAAAAGTGAAAGATATTGAGGTAAAAGAAGGGCAAGAGGTAGAAAAAGGTACGAAGTTATTCTCTTATGACAATGAAGAGATTAATCTTCAAATGAAGCAAGCTGAGCTTGATCAGAAGATGGCGGATATGCGTTATGATCAAGGGAAAAAGAAGATTGATTCGTTAAAGAAAGAAATTAAGAAGGCGAAAGATAGCGGAGCTGGGAAAGAAGTAACGGATCCAATGGACGAGCAAGTAAACGAGTTAGAGATAGCTCAAAAGACAACTGATCTTGAGAAAGAAAAAGGAAAGTTGCAGAAAGAAGAGTTAAGTAAGAAGCAGAAAGAGCTTACGACTTATAGTAATTTCGCTGGTGTTGTTCAAAAGTTAGATAAAGATGCGGCACAAAGTTCATCTCAAGCTTTAGGTGGTCAAGGAAAAGCGTTTTTACAAGTAGCTTCTAAAGATCCATTCCAAGTTCAAGGTACGTTAACTGAGCTTCAGAAGTCACAAATTCAAAAGGATCAAACATTCACTGTAACGGCGAAAGCAAATAATAAGAAGAAGTGGACAGGTAAGATTACAGAGGTAAGCGAATTCCCAACGAGCGCAGAGATGGCGCAAGCTGGCGGCGTGGGTGAAGCAACTCAAAATATGTCTCAGTATACATATAAAGCAAGTCTTGATAGCCAAGATGGTTTATCTCCAGGTTATCATGTTTCCCTGCAAGTAAACTTAGAGAATAAGACAATGATTGCTGTTCCAAGTAAAAGCATTGTAGAAAAAGGCGAGGATGCATTTGTTTATGTTGAGGAAAAAGGGAAGCTTCGTAAACAAAATGTGAAAAAAGGTTCTACTGATGGAGACTGGACAGAGGTTGTAGAAGGCGTAACAGTGGGGCAAAAGGTGGTTAAAAATCCTTCCGACGATGTGTATGACGGAATGGAAGTGAAAGAGAAATGATTACGTTAAATAATATTGCTAAAACGTATTATCAAGGAAAATTGGCGGTGCCGATTTTGCATGGTATTAGTTTAACGATTCAGAGCGGTGAGTTCGTTTCGATTATGGGACCGTCTGGTTCTGGTAAGTCGACGCTTATGAATATTATCGGTTGTTTAGATCGTCCAACAGAAGGTGAATATATGCTGAATGACGTGAATATCTTAACAGCAGACGAGTCAAAGCTTGCTTTAATTCGTAATGAGTATATCGGTTTTGTATTTCAGCACTTCAATTTACTTCCGCGTCTTTCTGCGGTGGAAAATGTTGAACTTCCGCTTGTATATGGTGGCATAAAGAAAGCAGAGCGTCGCAAGCGTGCTTTAGAGGCATTAGGTAAAGTTGGATTAGCAGACCGCGTGCATCATTTACCAAATGAGTTATCAGGTGGACAGAAGCAGCGTGTAGCAATTGCAAGAGCGATTGCGAATAATCCAACGTTCATTATGGCCGATGAGCCGACTGGTGCGCTTGATACGAAGTCTGGTGAACAAGTTATGGATATTTTCACAAAGCTTAATGCAGAAGGTACGACGATTATTATGGTTACGCATGAAGAAGAAGTAGCGGCTTATTCATCCCGTCGTATTGTGCTCCGGGATGGGGAAATTACAGAAGATAGAAGGTGTGCGATATGAGTTTACTAGATAGTATAAAAATTGCCTTATCTTCTATTCTAGCTCATAAACTACGCTCAGCACTTACGATGCTTGGTATTATAATTGGTGTAGGATCTATTATTACTGTTGTGGCAATTGGACAAGGTGGAGAAGCGATGTTAAAATCACAATTTGTTGGCTCAGGTAGTAATGTAATTCCAATTAATTTTAAGGCAGATATTAATAACTCATTTGGTCTAGAGGGAAATTCTCAACCTCCCCTAACAGAGGAAGATATCTTTGAAATTAAAAAATTACCACAAATATCAAATGTTATAACCAGTAATTCAACAATGGAAACCTTGGACATAAATGATAAAAAAGAAATGACAAATATTATAGGAATTGATATTAACTACTTTTCTGTTAATAAAATTAAAGTTTTAAAGGGCAGAGCGTTAAATGATATGGATATTAATCAAGGAAATAACGTAATTCTGATTAGTAAAGCTTTAGAAGAAAAGATGTATTCCAAAGAAAGTCCTATAGGGAAAATCATAGAAATAAAAGGCCAACCGATGCAAATCATTGGTGTTTACCAGTCTGATAATGAGTTTATGGGAATTGGTATGTCTGAGGCTTTTGTTCCACTAACATTATGGCCTACATTGTATGGGAAAGAGGAAATTCAAAACATCTCTATACAAGCAAAGAACGTCGATGAAATGGAGTCTTCAGGAAAAAAAGCTGTAGATATATTAAATAGTCGCAAACCTAGTGACATACCGGGTGAGTATGAAGTTGTTAACTTAGAAGCAATGCAAAAAAACATTTCTAAAGTCACGGGTATTATGACGATGATTATTGGTGGGATTGCGGGTATTTCTTTAGTTGTAGGTGGGATTGGTGTTATGAACATCATGTTAGTATCTGTGACTGAACGTACACGTGAAATTGGGATTCGCAAAGCTCTTGGTGCAACACGGAGTAAAATCTTGCTACAATTCTTAATTGAAGCTGTTATGTTAACCCTCCTTGGTGGATTAATTGGAATTGGCCTAGGATATGGAGGCGCATATATCGTTGCAAAATTTGCTAAATGGCCACCACTTGTATCGTGGGAAGTTGTTGTTGGCGGTGTGCTGTTCTCTATGATTCTTGGAATTATTTTTGGATTACTTCCAGCAAATAAAGCTGCCAAATTAGATCCAATTGAAGCACTACGATATGAGTGATTTTTTGATGTATAAGGGGAATATGCCTCTCTACATATATAAATTTTCAATAGACAAGTTTTTAGGATGATTTTTGGTACTGAACATACTTGTTTTTTGGAGAGATACTACACAAAAATGAGGAGTGAACTAAAATGACAGCACAAATCGAAGCTGTAAAGAAAGAAAAACCATCTTTAATTGGAAGTATTATTTCACCAACTGTTCAATTTGAAAAAATGAGAGAAAGTAATAAGATTTGGGGAGCATTTTTCTTATTAATAATTTTGGGAGGGATTATAGGAGCACTAGCTAGTTATGTGTCAGTAAATAGTTCACAAATGCTAAAAATGTTAGCAACCGCCCCAACAACCCAAGATAAGAACATTGCAGTAGGAACCGGATTGTTACTGGGCGTATTAGGCACAACTTTAACACTTCTTATAACAGCATTATTCTATAGAGTAATTATGATGTTTATGAGTAATGATACACCTTATAAAAAAATATTATCTATTATTGTTTATGCAAGCTTGATTAAATATATTGGTTCAATTATCAACATAGTTTTAGCATTTATATTAGATGGAAAGGGTACAGAAAAATATACAAGTTTAGGTCCTTTGTTTGAAACTGGTACTGTCGCTAGTGGAATTGGAAATGCCTTTGAAATATTTTCTATTTGGGGATTAATTTTAACAGGAATAGGTTTGCATATTACGGCTGGTATTAGCAAAAAACAGGCAACCATTCTTATTATTATTTTATTTATTATCTCTCTTGGTTTTAATAGTCTAACAGGACTTGTACCTAAAATGTAATATTCTATGTAATAAATATACTTAACTTACTGTACTATTTTACAAATTTTATTTTACCTAGTGTAAAACTTGTCAGATTAATTATGAATATAGTTTAATTTATGTATTTACTTTTTTTAGAATATCGTGGTATTATTATCCAGAAATATTTCAAATTATATATCTTTATATTAAGAAAGAGGGATTTCAGATGGGTTTATTTCATGTAGCAAGTAAGTTTAAAGTTTCACAAGGTATTGCAGGTGGCGTTGTTGCGGCAGTACTAAATGCAGGTACTTTAATCAGTGCAATTGGTGCAGTAACAGTTGTTATGTCAGGTGGTATTGATGCTATTCTTGAAGTAGGTTGGACAGCGTTCGTAGCAACAGTTAAAGAACAAGCAGCAAAACGTGGTACTGCAGGTGCGGTTGCTTGGTAAGATTTAATTCTTATATTGATATGAACAATATGGAATCGTTACCACTTAAGAAAATTAAATATTAAACGGGGAGAGATTCAAGATGGGTTTATTTCATGTAGCAAGTAAGTTAAGCATTAGTAAAGGTGTTGCGGCTGGAGTTGTTTCTACCGTACTAAATGCAGGTACTTTAATTACTGCAATTGGAGCAGTAACAGTAGCATTATCAGGTGGCATTGATGCTATCCTTGAAGTGGGCTGGGCTACTTTCGTAGCAACAGTTAAAGAACAAGCGGCTAAACGTGGTACTGCGGGCGCAGTTGCTTGGTAAGAAAGCATTAAAACTTAAAACAGCTAGGAATCTATGTCCTAGCTGTTTTAGTTTTAAATAAGGAGATTGAATAAATGAACATATTTAAATTAGTTGGTTTACATATCTTAAATTCTTATCAAAGAAAAGGGTATTTACTAAAGAAACTTTTAAGATTTAAAAGTATTAAAAAATATATAGCATTTAGTTTGATTTTTGATACCTGTTTCTCACTATTTTTAGTGTACTTACTTTCTAGATTCTTATTACCAAGTTATGAAACTATATTTGTCATCATAGCCTTAATTTTATCCACCTACCATGTTATAAGTATTGTAGCAAAATCTAAACAACAATTGGATAAAGAATATCTCATTTCCCACTTTATGTCTTATGTTAATGATAAGTATACCTTGATAAAAAAGGTAATAATTATTGACTGGATGGTGGGATTATTTCATAGTTTAACAGCCCTTATCCCAATTTCTTTATTTATTTTATTTGAAACAAAAGAATACTCTTATTTTCCATTGTTAATTCTTGTACATGTAACATTATTTTCTTTAAATCTCTTATTTAAGTCATCAGCTCAGAAGAAATGGTTTAGTACCATCATTCATATAATTTTGAAGGGTGTTTTAGGTCTTGTAACATACGCAGGAGCATCAATATTTATTAATATAATCTCCATAACTAGACGTAATATTAATTTGTATGGTTATAAATTAAAAGCTATATCTAATTTGAATGATCAGACTAACGACATTTTAACTCATTCAAGTATTTATCAATTTTATAAAAATATTGAAGGGCTATACAACAATTATATTAACTTTAGTGGTGTAGCTATAGCTATAGGAATGCTATTTATTCTTAGTTTAATTGTCTTTAAGTACTCTAGAAACTTTAAAGATAGACATTTTAAAATTAAATTCAGTGACAATTTATATAATGGACTAAATAAAGATCATTATTATACATTTGCAGATTATTATACCTTAAAAAACATGTCTACTTCTCTTAAGAATAATCCATTAGATTTATACCTAACAGGAGAGTTAGCTATGAGCATTGGAATTTCTTTAGCGACAGTTCAGTACGTTCATAATGAAATTCTTATTATATTGATAATGTTTTTCCAATTACATTTAATCTTTAAAGGAGTAATTGGTACAACAAGTCATGTATATTCCAAGGTTTTCAAGTTTGAACAAGAGTGTTCTATGCTTTCACTATTTAATATACACGATATAAAGAAATCGGACATTTTACTATCTAAATATGAACTTTTAAAAAGAACATCAACATTATATTTATTAATAAACTTATTAATTTTTCTAATTGCAACTATACTTATTTCACCAAAGCAATCACTTGCTTTACTAATTGTATTGTTACCTTTTGTATTTATGAAAAACGAATATGTTTTATATTCATTGCGTACAAATTTCGATGTTTTTGCCATGCTATCTTCAGAAAAAAATCCTCCTGAAATTAGCAAGTTAAACGAATTTAACGGATATACATTAATTGCTACATCTAATAACATGCTATCTAGACTTATTATGCAGTTTGTAGTTTTAGGATTTATATTAACTGGTACGTTTAAACTTGTAAGTGGCATATCATGGATCTATATTCTATTTATTGTTTGTTTAGCAATTTTTATACAAGTAATCATTAGTAATAGAGATTATAAATCATTTAAATTGATCAAAAAACAATAATCCTTATAGAAGAAAAGGAGACAATATGGCTTTCAAAAATAGATTTTTGATTTACAGAAAATTCTTCATAGCATCTTTAGTCATTTATATACTCAGCTTTATTTCTGGAGCTTTGATATCAAATTTTTTGAATTTTGACTTGTTACCCCATGCAGAAGCTTTCGATGATTTACTTTATCACAACCTTATTTTAGGATTGAAATTAATGGTTTTTGGATGGATTAGTTTAGGGGTTTTAAATACGATTTGTTTAGGCTATAACGGAATTTTTCTAGGAACCTTGACTTTCTCAATAGTTAAACATCATGGATTTACTCCTATTTTAACTGGAATATTACCACATGGTATTATTGAAATCCTTGCGTTTTTATTGTTCTCAACAATTGGATTTGAGTCATTACGTTATGTTGACTTTTTAAAAAAGAAAGCAAAGCATGATAATAAAATTACTTATCAAAAATCGATTAAAAATTCAATTTTCGTAATTATTTTAGCTGTAATTTTATTACTCATAGCAGCATGGATAGAGACATATATTTCTCATATTTAAGGCGGAGGTTATTAAAGAGATATGGAAAAGCTAATAATAAATAATCTAGACTATTCATATGAAAATCAAGATGAATTGTTTAGTCAAGTTAATATCTGTTTAGATAAAGGTAGCAAAGTTAGATTGTTTGGAGAGAATGGTTCTGGTAAAACTACCCTTCTTAAAATAATTGCTAATATAATAGAGGATGAAGAAACACTTTCATATGAATTAAACTACTTTGGCGAAAATGCAACTTTTTCTGATATTAGGGAAAAAAGAGTTTTTATTGCTGATTCTCCAACATTTTATGAAGAACTAACAATGGAACAGAACATTCAATTCTATAATTTATTCTTTAATTATGGAAAAGGTTTTTTAGAAAACGTTTATAAATTATGTAAGAAATTTAATGTCTATCCCTATCTAAACCAATCAGTAAAGAATTTATCGTTAGGAACTAGGCAAAAAATATGGCTGGCAATCAATTTATCTACCCCAACAGAATTAGTATTATTAGATGAGCCTTTTAACTCTTTAGATAAAGAGAGTAGAAAGATTTTATCTGATATTATTAATGAGAGTATAGATAGAACATTTATTATCGTATCACATGAAAATAATGAAGGTGTTTTGTTTTCACATGAATTGAATAGTAATAATTGGTCTATTACAAAATTAACTATGTGATAAATATAATGGAGGGTGAGTTTATGTTAACCCGATTTGTTATTTTATTTTTTGTTGTAGCATGCGTAATCTATTATGTTACAACTACACCATTGGAGGATATATCCTTTTTAAAATTATTGTTAATACCTGTAGTTTTAATTATTGGGTATATTATTGATAAAAAATTAGGAAAAGAAAAATAAACTTCATTAATTAAGACAATTATTTTGTATGCACATACTAATAATTGTCTTTTTATTAAACCTTTCGCTATGGTATATAAGCAACAATAAATTGAAAAATAAAACAAAAAGAAAAAGAAGTTGTTTCATACTTTGTCGGGTACAGAACAACTTCCAGAAACTAATGAGGCTTCTTACAAAGCTCATTTTTTAACTTACTATTTTATTATATAGATAGTTAGAGATAATCGCAAGGAATTTAACTTAATATAACATATATGGTAATTAATTCTTTATTTTTGTTCTAAGGGAGATAGTGTTTTGAACAATATAATTAAAAGACGCCATACAAATCAGTACGCCCAAATCCATAATAATCCCCTTCAAAATGATTTAGTAGATTTGAGAGCAATTGGGCTACTGTCACACCTAATGAGCTTACCAAGTGACTGGATAATTTATAAAACTCAACTTTATAAAAAGTTTAGTCGAAAAAATATTGATGCTGCTTGGAAAGAACTTGCAAATAAAAACTATATAATTGGATTTAATTGTTACATAGATGGAAAAAAGAAAGCTTTTTACAATGTTTCAGATATTCCATTTGTTTCTGATGAACTATATACATTTATTCGGGATAACATTTTAGAATTAATACACTCGGGATTTTCCGTAAAATCCTTGAGTCTAATGAATGGTGGGAATCTTGAAATTACTAAAGATATAACTACTGTACTAAAAGTGCATCAGTCTGTTTCTCCAAAGAAAACGAGTACTGCACCATCAGTACAGTACTCTCAGTACAGCACTCAAAGTACATATACAAAAAAAATAGATACAAAAAAAATAATAACAAAGATTGATGATGAAGATATACTTAATGTTTGCCATTCTAATATAAATAATATGCAAAATTTAAAAAATGATAACAAAATAAATACTGAACAAACAGTCCAATTATCTGATAATGATATTTTAGGAATAACCAATAAAGTTTGGGATATTTTCAAAGATAAAATACAAAAGAGATCATTTGATTCTGTACTAAAAAAATGTATTAATAACTATAAAAAAGGAACAGTACCAAATTATGAAAATTACTTAATTACATCTATAGAAAATAAAATTATAGATCTTGAACATAGAAGTAAACGTGAACAAGTAGCATATAAAATTAAAACAAATAAGAGGCGAGAAATAATTCCAGAATGGTTACAATTACAGAAGCAAGAAGAATTAGATAATGTAGCGATTGAAACTGAAGATATTGAAGTGCAACGCGAAAGGTTAAATAGAGTATTACAAAAGTATCAAAGTAATAAATAATATTGATATATGAGAGTTTTTATGGGACAGGACAGGATACCTGTGGGAACGATCCATTATAAGGGTACCACCCACATTTTAACGAAAATATACGTTAAGCAGAATTCGATATAAAATGAGCCGGATTTCCTACTCTAAGGGATATTCGGCTCATATGTTTTATTTGGTCTCTTCATATTCCTTCATTATTTTATAAAACGTGTTTTTCTTTAGCTCTAACATTTCCATAAACATAACAGCAGTTATTTCTCCACTTTTCCATTTTGAATGAGTTTCTTCTATTAGGGGTCACCATATCAAAAAAAGAAAATTGTACGTTTAGACACATTTTGGACACAAAGTAACCGGTACCTTGTACGTTAAGGAACTGGTTAATAATGTTGCAAACCCTTTATCAAATTTATTTACAATGAAATTAGGGTGTTTTTGCCCATCTCCCCCTATAAATCAGGAGTTTGATTTACTATTAAAAAATATGTTTCAAAATATATACTTGTTGACACAAAGATTAATTTGTTTGTGAATTAAGCTTATTTCCCTCTTATATTAATATTTAAGCCCTATTTCTGGCTTAATTTTTCTCTGTAATAAGAGTTCTGTAATAAATAAAATACTTGGACGTCTTAAGATATTTCTAGATAATAGTCTTAGGATTATTTGGGACAATTCTGCATTCCCCTTTGGATTTACCACAAGAAAAGAGTATTTATCAGTGAACGCGCGGGGCCCCTACTCGGGGAAGAACCAGCATCTCCGAGTAAAACAGACAGTTTGTAATGTTCGGAAAATAATTATACTTATTAAAGTGGTTTTACATTTAGCTCAAACGTCTAAATAACTTAGTCGTTCGGAGCAACAACCTGTTTTTAGGCATTTCCATGCCCTCTCCTCTCGAAAGATACATAAACCAAAACAAACGGCTAATACAAATTAATCCTATAACTCCTGTTAAAATTCTGTTTTTATCATTTCTATATACTGTTTTTTAAAGAAATGCTGCCATTTAAGGAAATAAAAAAGCTATTTCAAAGAAATAGCTTTTTTATAAACTCAATTTTTTTAGTAATTAAATTATAGAATAGGTTTCGGATATTTAATTAATATAGGACTCTGTTTTTTTATTTTGAAATTCAGATTTTAATTTATCATATGAAACGGACACAATAGAATCATGCACTTTTTCTGGGAAGGTATTTGGGTTGTCACATATAATATTGGTGTCTCCGTTTTCTGACATACGTAATTGAAATGCATTTGGAATATCTAATTTAATCTTTTTATAACTATCTTTATTAAATTGGTATACCCAAATTTTTTGATTGTCAGTTCTAAATGCCCAATAATTCATAGTTGCACTCATAGATCCAATCCCATCTCCTTGTTGGGTATTTACCCCTTCAATAGAGAGTGGTGTTACATGCTTAGAGTCCATATCCAAAATGAAATAACTTTCAATTGAATTTCCACTTGTTTTTTCATCGTTAGATAAGCTTACATAGACTATTTTGTTACCTACAATTTTAGGAGCTAAAACATTATTTTGTGGAACTACATATTTGTTTATGTTTTTATTTTTTAAGCTATATGTGCTTATGGTAGTTTGTTTTTCAGTAGAGTTAGTATAGACTAATTTATCTTCATTCATATGAAGTGTAGTACTAGCTGTATCATAAGATTGTACAGTATCTATTTTCGTTTTTGTATTAGTTTCTAGGTCATAGAGAATAATATCTGCATTTTTTTGCCCTTCATTAATTTCCATCCATGATACATAATGTTTATAAAGATAAGGTTCTATAATTTCATTTGTTTTATGGATTTGATTTTCCTTATCATTACTTAAATTTTTTGCGTATAGAATGGTTTTTGATCCAATAGCATTGGTATCCATCCATAATAACCATTTTTCATTGACATGTACCCCTTGTATATTTGCCTCGCTACCCATTTTCGAATGAAATATAGTCTCTTCTGTTTGGTTAGAGAAATTATATGTAAGAAGTTTATTAGGTAGACGTTCTTTAGTATTATCAGAAACAGGTAAGTACATTTTGTTATTGGATGTAGACGCCATGTAATAGTTTTCATAATCTAATTTTAATTCTGTATAGGTACTATTAAGCTCTTTTTCTTTTATATTTGATTTGTTTTGACTGCAAGATACAAGTATACCTATACATAGAATAAAAAATAATATTTTAAAATTTCTCAATATACTAATGTTGGATTGCCACCTGTTGCACTTAGAACGGCTTTTCCTACTCCTTTTCCATTCTCGTCTATTTTCTCCTCATATACACCACCTAAGGATTTTCCATCTTTATCTAATTTGTGATTAGGATCGACAATTTGCATTGTTCTATCTGCACCATGATAGCCATTAATTACTATAAAATGCCTATAGTTCTTTTCTGCTCTTTTATAACGTTCCATGTGTTGTGTATTTGTCAGTACAATCGGTACATTCGTTCCATCTGATAATTTGTTTTTTACTAATACCTCTAGTTCCCTAATGCTACTAGGGCTCATAGCTCCATAGGTACTATCAGCAAAATCATAATTGTCTTTGTATGCATTTAATCCCCAAGCCAAATTAAGAGAATTTGTTCCTTGGCTAGTTGTTAACATTAAAGAAGCAAGAAGTTCTTCAGTTGGTATTGGAAATGATGATCCGCTATCAGATTTGTGGAAAGTCAGAACACTGCGTGCTGATGCTGGTCCGCAATAAAACCAATCACTTTGTTTAAAATGTGTAACAGGTCGAAAATAGCTTTCAGATGGTGGTCGCATTCTGTTTAACTTATTTTTTTGATTTTCTTGTTCCCAAGCTTTCCTAGCTTTTTCCTTTCCGATTTCAAGGATTTTTTTTCCTTCTTCAGGATCTAATGATGGTGGTTTTGATGTGACAACAGTTTTTTTGGCTTGACTAGAATCAATGTTTTCATCCGCAAAACTGACAGTAGAAGGAAGTAAAAGACTCATTGCTAAAACACTCATGCTTACCCCTTTAATAATAGGCTTCATATCGCATCTCCTTAATTCATAATCTTATAACATTTTAGAATAAATGGTATATTATAGCAATTATATTCCTTAAATATGCATAATTGCATATTTAAGGAATATAAAAAAACTGACCTCTATTTATGAGGTCAGTTTACATTATCAAAATCTTATATGTTTACTTTGATAATTCTTTAGAGATACGTTGTATATCTGCTTTAATTTTAGTTTTTTCTTGAACAGTTAAAGCATTAAATTTTTGTTTCTCTGCACTAGGATCAAAAGGCTTCACCGGTGGAGGTGGTGGATCTTGGGGATTCGGAAGCAATTTGTTATCCCATAAAATAACCCCATATGCTCTACCTGCTTCATCATTTTCTTGATCAAAATAATTATCAGCCCATCCTTTTAATTCCTCGCTATACCAGATTTGGTAAGCTCCTTCAATATCAGCTAATAGTTCAATTGGTATTGTTCCAGCTCTTGCTACATAACCAAAGTGAATATTTCCTAAGTCTTCACCTTTCATCAAGTAGCCATTGTAAATGAACTGTTTTTTTCTTCCGAATTTTGTTTTATAATCCCATTCACCACCAGGCTTTACTTTTTCGGCAAATGCCAATCCAACACTCCAAGGGTAAGTGCCTTCTTCTTTAGCCTCTTCAGCAGCATAAGCCATAATTAAGGCATTTCTCTTTAAAATGTAAGAGAAACTTGAAGTCATTTCATTTGATGGGATTGTTTGAGCAGATGCAAAGCCACCATCGGATAAAGAAATAGAAAATAATAAACAAAAAATAAGTAATGTTTTCTTCCACATATTTATGGACCTCCCTTTTTAGTAGTCTATATATTTATAATTCAATTTTAAAAATATGTAAATTTTTATATAGGAAAATAATTTACTTTTTTCTAAATATTGTTATATCATATGTGAGAATTCAAAATTTTATAGAAAAGGAGATTTTGTATGTTTAAAGTATTTCGAACTAGTTATACCGTTTTAACATTTTTATTTTTATTTTTCGTCACTACAACCAGTGTCAATGCCGAAGAAAAGGGAGATTTAAGGATTGTCCCTATTGAGAAAGCGACACAACAAGCAATGAATTATTTTAATATTATTCAGAATAATTCTAATGCTGATTGGAAAGACAGTAAGCTGGTATTTGATAGAAAATTATATGACGAAAATAAAAAAATAACTGCATATCTTTTTGTTGTACAAAAAGCAGACCAGGAAAATGGATTTATTATTGTGAGCGGTAACGAAAAGATTCCGGGTGTAATAGAATCTACAAGGAAAGGTGCTAATCCATTCAAAACAATTAATAAAGAGAATAGCATTTATGTGTCACCTATTTCATATTTGCAAAAATCAGATACAGAAGGTTCCTTCATTGATTTGAACACTAAAAAATCAGTGTCTAAGGAAAAATTAGAAGAAATAAATATATTTACGAATGCACAGAACACTACCTCAAATATAGAAAATATAAAAAAAATTAATGGGTTAACTCGCTCAGCGAATGCTCCATATTATAATCATAAGTTTATACCGAATGTGCCAGACTACGACTGGACTCATGGGTGTTTACCTACAGCATATGCAAATGTTTCTGTATATTGGGCAAATAATGGATTCCCACGTCTAAAAAATAATCAGGCAGATTATGAAACTTATATTATTGATACGCTACCGAAATTAATGAAAACAGATGCCCAAGGTAATACATTTGGTAATGATGGTATTGCAGGCACGAAAGAGTATTGGGAAAAAACAGGGAAATATTCTGTGACTATTAAAGAATATAAAAACAAGCCTGTGAACCCTGCTGTTTTTGAGGAATATAAGAAAGAAATAGATAAAAATAGACCGGCTATTATCACAACTCAAACACATCCAATTTATAAAAATCATGCTGTGACAGGTGTAGGATATGAGGAAATCTTTGATCCTGCTGAAAGAGTTTGGCACCGTTCAGCAATTGTACATGATGAATGGATGTCTACTCCTCAAGATCATTATCTTGTTTGGACTCCGGATATTGATAATTTTTATGCTGTTATTCCAGGTGCTGATATTTCATCTAGTAATAATGTTTACAAAGAAAAAACAAGCCAAGTTCATTATAATTGGGGATTAGGTGCACCAGAAGGACAAAAAAATGATGAGTTTTCGGCTAAATTTGATCAATCGCAACATTTAGAAGCAGGGGATTATTTTATGCAAACTCTTGCCGATGATTATGTTAAAGTAAATTTTGACGGTA
Organism: Bacillus cereus group sp. BfR-BA-01382; assembly: GCF_022663475.1. NCBI lineage: Bacteria > Bacillati > Bacillota > Bacilli > Caryophanales > Bacillaceae > Bacillus > Bacillus cereus group sp. BfR-BA-01382. The sequence continues at coordinate 6,589 of NZ_JAKUFQ010000088.1, read as the reverse complement.
AGAATATTATTGATGGATGGAATAATGATTCAATTGGACAAATTAAACGTGCACTACTACCAAAGTTAACAGCGGGAGAGCATAAAATAGATACAGATTTTCATGAATTGGCAGGGAATGCGGGTATCTTCTCTGATGTAGTTCCATTTGATCATTGGTTGGCGTATTATTATCCAAATAAGAATTTACAAGGACTTCCTGTAGATGCAAGAGTAATTAAGCCATTTGGTCAACAGCAAAAACTTGCAGAAGATAATGGCGAAGGCGCTCCAACTTTGAAGGTACCAAAGGATAATTTTTCTGCGCGCTATACCACCGTAAAACGTTTACCTAAAGGTGAATATATTATTCGTGGAAAAGCTGATGATGGCTTACGAGTTTATATTGATGGCAAACTTGTTATAGATCGTTGGCATGGAAGTGGTGGATTTGTAGAAGATGCTCGAAAGATAGTTATTGACGACAATACAGGCGCAACAATTCTTGGCAAGTCTACAGAAAAAGATGTTCACCTTATTGAAGTACAATACTTAGAAGAAAGTGGCGGAAGTAAGGTGGAATTTGGTATCGAGCCATATGCTACTGCAGTGCCATTTCCACATTGGACAGCTGAGTATTATGCCAATAAAGACTTAAAGGGTGATGCAATTGTAAAAGGGGGGAAATGGTCAATAGATAGATTTATTAATATTGATTTTAACTGGGGAAGCACTTCTCCGTATCCAAGTATCCCTAATGATAATTTCTCTGCTAGATTTACAAAATTAGGTTTATTTGAGAATGGAAATTATGAATTTGAAGCTAAGGCAGATGATGGAGTAAGAATATATGTTGACGATAAGCGGGTAATTGATTCTTGGATTCCGAATGGAGGAGATATCCGTAAAGTAAAAATACCGATGACTGCTGGTGTACACAAAATTACAGTAGAATACCTAGAATTATCAGGAAACGCTAACTTAAAGATGGACTATAGAAAAGTAAATTAGATGATTTAAATTGAAAGTAAATGTACAAAAAGCTAGTTCTTCATTTTAGAACTAGCTTTTTTTTATTGTTTTTGGCATTAAATTTAATTTAAGGGAAAAATATGCAATTTTGCATATTTCGATTAATTTATTGTTATAATATACCATTTGGATTAAGATGAATTGGAAAGATGCGCACCTTTCATAATTTTTAAATTAGATTGTATTTTCTTAGTATTATAAAAAACAAGATTTTTAAGGTGGGAATAAAATTGAAAAAGAAGGCAATTACTTTAGCACTTTCAGCTATGTTGGGAATTGGAGCACTAGTACCTATTGCAGCCTCTGCAGCAGAAAGTTTTGATACTGGTTTTGATAAAAATAAAATGGAGCATTACGCTATATATTATCATTCTTCTAGAGTACATGCCTCTGGAATCACAAAAAATGGCACTCCTTATAAGAGTATAGCTGTAGGACCTGGTTATAAAGCTGCTTTACATTTAGCTTTTACTGGACCATATGCTGTAACTTACCAAAAATATGTTTTTTAATTAAATATATTGATATTGTGGGGATTTATAGAAATTATATAAATCCCCTTAAAATGTTTTTAAGGTGGGATTTATATGATTTCTATAAATAATATGAATAAGAGTTTTAACAATAAAATTCTTTTTGAAAATTTTAATTTGGAAGTAAAAGCAGGAGAGTTTATTGGGATATATGGAAAAAGTGGGAAGGGGAAGACAACACTTTTAAATATTATTGGCATGTTAGAAAATCCAGATTCTGGTGAAATCAAATTGTTAGGAAAGGAAACAAATTCCAATAAGAAAAAACGAGACTTATTAAGAAATGATATTGGATTCATATTTCAAAACTATGCATTAATAGATAACGAATCTGTAAATAGTAATCTAGAAATTGCTATTAAACATAGAAAATTAAATAAAAAACAGAAAAAAGATGCGATATGCTCAGTATTAAAGGAAGTGGATCTTACAAACTATGGTGAAGAGAAAGTCCATACTTTAAGTGGAGGAGAACAGCAGCGTGTTGCTATCGCTAGACTACTACTTAAAAAACCAACTCTCATTTTAGCTGATGAACCAACTGGTTCATTAGATAGTGAAAATCGTGATATTATTACCTCTCTTTTTCAAAAGTTACACCAGCAAGGAAAAACAATTATTGTAGTAACGCATGATACAGCTTTGTCTCATCTGTTTTCAAGAATCATTCAATTATAAGAGAAAGGTTATATTATGAAAAAATTAATATTTATTCTTAGTTTTATTACTTTTACAATTGTGAGTTTTTTATCAATTAAACAATTTGAATACTTGCAGTTTCAAGCTTTTAATTATAATGTTAACTATTCAGAGGAAAATTTTGATTTAGAAATAAAAGAAGGAAATCCTCAAAAAAATAAAGTTGAAAACTTTAAAATTTTATCAGAAATTGCAATGCAAGCTAAAGTAAATCTGCAAAGGACGTCACACGAAATTACAAAAAATAAACAAGAAAAAATCGTGTATTATGTAGCATTATATGATTATAATCAATATTTTAAGCAGCTAAAATTAAAGACAGGGGAATTCCTGAATTCAAATAGTAATTCTGAAGCATTCCTTTCTACTATAAAAACTAATAATAAAAATCAAATTGGTCAGATTGAGATTTTTCATAATTTTAACCCAATAGAAATTCGGCCGATGATTGCAGCAGCATCAATTAAAGATATTAGAGGTACATATTCTTTAAACAATTCTAAAAATATCAAGTTATTTAAACAAATGGCCGAGAAAAATGGACTTTCAATAAAAATAACAAAAAATGAATCAATATCTGTTTTTACAGAGTATCCGTATCAAACCATGATCTATACAACAAGTTTTGTATTATGTTTATTATTATTACTAGCTATGTCTTATGACGTTATGAACAATTACAAAGCTATTGCTATTCAATATATGCACGGAGATAGTTTTTGGCAAATCGGGTTATATTTACTTAGAAGGTATGTAAATATCATTTTAGGTTCATTTCTTCTGGCTAGCATGAGTCTATTAATATTTCTTTATTACTACAATCAATATCAGCAAATAGTACCTTTTATAGGCTTTTGGATAGAAAACATTTCTCTTTTATTCTTAGTCATACTTTTAATTATAATCGTTACTTGGCTTGGTAGTAAAAATATACATATATCTCAAATGATTAAAAATAAAAAACCCATAAAACTATTCTTTTATTCTAATCTCGGGATTCGATTTATATTAGCTGTGTTCTTAATTCTTGCACTGCAACAAGGGATTAGCACTTTTATTGAACTTAAAAAAACAATTACACAACAAGAAAAATGGGAATTGATGAAAGATTATGCATCACTAGGTATGGAAGTAGGAGCTGGAGACAGATTTGATATCAAAAATGAAGATAGTTTGAATCGATTCAAGAATTTATATAAGGAATTAGAGGATCAGGGAGCCATATACATTGCTCCGTCTTATTATTATTTCAATCAAAAGAATAATGAGTTAAATCCTAACCCTTGGGGAATGGAAGGAAAACAAATCGTTATTAATAGAAATTATTTATCAATCAATCCCGTATACGGAATTGATGGTGAAAAGTTACAGTTACCAATACCTAATAAATCTGAAATAACGGTTTTAGTGCCTAAAAGATATGAAGAAAATCAAGAAGATATAAAAACAACAATAAAAAAAGATTATTCCATGATGCTAAATCATGAGAATCCTGACTCAGTACAAATAAAGATACTATATGTAAAAAATGAACAATCTTATTTTACATTTACTACTCAAATGGCTGTAGATACGAATTATCAAATTATTGATCCAATAGTGGTGGTTTTGACGCATGAGTTTGAGCCGATGTATACATCCAGTTCAATTGCCATGGGTTATGGCTATTATACCAAAAATGGAGATAATGAGTTTCCTTTTAAGAAAACAAAAAGAACAATTGAAAAGTATAATTTTGATAATATTTGGAGTCCTGTATCTATTGCATACTCACTTGTTGAGCAAAAGATATCAAATGATACAGAAAAACTTCAATTAACTATAATTAGTTGTACACTATTTTTAGTGCTTTCTGCTGTGTTACTTTTCTTTTCTGCTATATATTATTTAGAGATGTTTAAACAAATACTTGCATTACAATGGGTTTTTGGGTACAGTTTTTTTGAAAAACATAACGTGGTTTATCTCGCTTTATTGGTATTTTGGCAATTTTCCTTTATGGTTTGTTTTTTCATTTCTAATGATAGATGGTTATTATTTAAAATTAGTTTAGGATTAGCAATTTGTGATATTTTATTAATTAGTATTTTATTGATTGCAAAAGAACGTAAAATTACTAAGTTAATGATACTAGGGAAGTAAGTTAAATATAGTAAAGGGTGGGTATATTTGTTGCAGAAAAAACAAATAGTTTTATTAAGTTGTTTTGTATTTTTAAGTATTCTATTTTTCGGTGGATATCTTCTTCTGAAGGATGGAGGAAAGAATGTGTTTGAAGAACAAAGCTTATCTGGTACAAATGAGGTTAAGAATGAAGTTAAGAGTGAAGTTGAAAGTCAAAATAAATATTACTTTGTGTATTTAAAACAAGATAATGGAGTTCCGGATACTACTTTCATCCCTGAAAAATTAAATCCTGGATTTGATAAAACGGCTAGCTTTAATACGCATATTGAATTCGATGATTATGGGAATATTATACAAGACGAAAAAATGATTGTTATATATAATAATAAACTATCAGAGAACAATAGAAAAAAGATAAAAAATATAGCGGGTAAACAAAATTATGCTGAAGCTTTAAAGGAAATCCAACAAAAAATTGATGAAACAAAGGCTACAGATTTTAATTCAGAAGAAGTAGTTTCTCAATAAGTGTATTTTAACTAAAAGGAGAAAAAGTACAAAATTATTTATATGAAATAACTAAATGGATTTCTTAGAAAGAAAAATAATATAACTATTAATTCTTATAATTAAAAAGAACTTGTATTGATTTCTGCAAGTTCTTTTTACTTTTAGAATAACGTCACATATTTTTACAAGATAAGAAAATACTAATTCTTGTTTTAGTGCTTTAATTCCAAACTATTAAAGCTGGATTATTAACTGCGATACTAGGAAGACGTTACTATTTACTATGAATATTCGGCTCATATGATTTATTTAGGGTTTAATTTGTTCTCTTCATATTCTTTTAGTATCTTATAAAAAGTATTCTTCTTAAGTCCTAATATTTCCATAAATCTAACGCTTGTCATTTCTCTTTTTTTCCATTTTTCATAAGTTTCTTCTATTATAATTAGTTGCTTGTGATTTAATGCTGAAAGGTTAAATGGAGGGCGCCCTAAATGCTTACCTTGAGATTTAGCAACTGCAATCCCTTCCGCTTGTCGCTGATGAATTTTTTTACGCTCTTGATCTGCAACGTAGGATAGCAAAGATAAAAATTGATCTTCCATTAATCGGCCCATATCACCCATCTCACGAAATTTCCGACTATCAAACAGGGTTTCATTTTCTAAAACTACGATATCAGCTTGTAATTCTCTTGTTATATACTTCCATTCTGAAATTACCTCATCATAATTGCGGCCCATACGATCTAAGGCATCTATGTAAACAATATCCCCTGTACTTAATATTTTTCGTAATAATTGATATTGAGGGCGATCAAAATGTCGTCCACTTGCTTTATCGACAAAAATGCGTCGAGCTTCCACCCCTCGTTCCATCATCTTATGTAACTGACGTTGTTCATTTTGATCTTTTGTACTTACACGTATATATCCATAAATATTTGCCACGTTTTGTATTCTCCTTACACTTGTTACCACAATTATACCATTTTTGTTTATAAAGGTGTTCATTAAAAATAAACGTTTATAAAATAATTCTAGTCACCTTTGTAAACTTGATGTTTCAACGTTTCATAGATTGGGCTCCTGCGTTTGTAAAGGTATACCTTTATAAACAGAAGGTTGTAATGAAATTTTTGTAGTATTTAATGTATAATTTAATCAGAATGATAAAATTGACTTATTACTTAGAAGGGGCTGAAAAAATGATTTTTTATAAAAACTAAAATTTTTAATTGTTCGAGAAAAGGATGTGGGGTTAATTGGATTTTTTAATAGAATTATTAGATAAGTTAACAAAAATAGGATTTATTCCATTATTCATGCCAATCATATATTTTATGATTAATAATTTTAATATTACAGATATTGAAAAGAAATTTTTAACTAATTTTCAAAAGTTGCAAATTTTCTTTGCTAATATTTTAATAAGTTTCGTTTTTGGAAGTATTTCCATGGGGTTTCCTTTATATAATGAAATCGTAAAAGGAAATGATATTAAATTATTCTTTTTAATGATTGGAATAATATCTCTTTTTATATCTTTTTATGTTTATATATCAATTTTATTATTCGAGAAATTTATCCCTATATCATCTAAAATGTTGGTTAATTATGGAGATAAAGAGTGGAGGATTTTAAGAGTTATTAGTAAGTCTCAGGTAGTGTTAAGTAGGAAGGGGCGAGAAGATGATGGGTGTCAAGGGAT
>NZ_JAKUFQ010000087.1:0-23811 GCF_022663475.1 Bacillus cereus group sp. BfR-BA-01382 | reverse complement strand
TACTATAGAACATTGGACACAAGCATCAACTGTATATACTGGATTCAGTAAGATAGATACGAAGTTAACGGGCTTTATGACAGCTTCCAAAGCTGAAATCATTTTAATTGGAAAAAAATTAGCGCAAGAAGCAAATTGGTTGCAGGAGCTTGATTCTTCTTACCGTGACCCTTACGCTACCATTAATGCTAAAGTAGTACTTGTAGATGGACCTGCAGAACAAATTTTTACAATTCATAAGCCTAGTAAACCATCACTTTCATCTTATATAAATGGTGTAATCGAATCGTCAATTCAAAATAACCAATCCGTCTCTTCTACAATTCAACAATTAATGAGAGAACAAAATGAAGAAGGAATGACGCAAACTGTTCCAATTATCAAAAAAACAAAGAATGAAATCGATACAGTAGGAATTGCATTTTTAAATCGAAAAGGGAAATATTTAACTCATATCCCTAAAAAAGATGTTAAATTTTTCAATCTTATAAATAAGCAAAAAAGTAGCGGGCGAATGATACTACACCTTGCGCTTCCTCCTAAAAAGTCCAACAAAAAAACAAACACTTCCATATTCGTACAGAACGCGACAAGGAAGGTAGTTGTTAATTTTCAAAACGGAAAGTTTGTATTTAATCTCGATATTTACGCTAATGTAGCTTTAATAGAAAAAACCAATCCGAATTCAATTAAAGGGCACTATGATAATAAAAAAAATATAAATAATTTAAAAAATGCTATTCAAAAAGAAATTAATAATAATTTACAAAATATGTTATATGAAATACAACAGAATAAAATTGATCCAATCGGATTATCCCAATATGCTAGAGCATTTCAATATAAAGAGTGGAAAAAAGTAAAAGGAAATTGGTTGCAAGCGTTAGCAGAGGCTAAAATAAATGTAAAGACACACGTCAAAATAAAAGATACTGGAACCATTAGAAATTAGACTAGTCTATTCTTCTGCTTAAAATTATTTCTAAGTGGAATTTTCCATCTTCTATAATTATTATGTAAAAGATAATAACTCAAAGAAAAATCTACTGGTTAAATGCTAACCAATAGATTTTTCTTTTTTATCTAAGGATTCTTTTAAAGGCACAACAATTTTACTGTAGTAATCAAGAACTGGTTTCTAATTTAAGTTACTGGAGAGTATAATCCCTACCAGCTTTCATCCCAATAGCAACTCAATGATATAACATTAAAGATATAATCCCTTAACTTAGGGATTTTGACTTTTCAAATTTATACCAATGTCTTAGCTCTATGTACTTTGATATATATGTCCACATCAATATGTTATTGCATCATATACTGAATAGATAATTTAAATTACTTTTAAAAAGGATGATGAGGATGAACCTAGATGATATACAAAAATCCTATGGCGTAATTGTAAGTTTAGGAGGCTTGTGTCAAGTCACTAACCAAATCAAAAGGCACCATTTAAGAACATTTTCTGGACCTTTAGATTGGTTTTATTATCCATCACTTTCAGATGTAAACAGATTACTTCAAAATCGATTTGAAAAATTTATGAAGTTGGAAAATATGGTCATAGAAGGTTCAGAAAGTTACGGTCTTATTGAATCAGAATTTGATAATCAAACTAAATGGGCAGAACGAATTACCTATTGTATAAAGGACACTTATTATAATTGTTTTTCAATGCATGACTTTCCTATTGACTCAGAAAAGGATTGGAAATCAACCTATCCTTCTTTTAAAGCTAAATTAGACACTAGAATTAATCGATTCCTTGAAAAAATAAATAGTAGTGAATCAATTTTATTCATTAGGATTTGGGGAAATCGAGATGAAGCGGTTGAATTAAAAAACGTATTATCCGAAATTACAAATAAAGATTTTAATATTCTTATTGTCAATTTTAAGGAGGATATATCTAATATCGTTGAACAAAATTGGGGAATATCGAGGGTTTGTTCAATTGAACTCCCACGTTATCAGGATAGATGGGAAGGTGATGATTCCGATTGGAATTATATTTTAAATAAAATAACATTAACTTAATACTTTTCTTCTTACTTTTAACATGATTTTTCCAGTACATTAAAATAGGTGTAGAGAAATAAAATTCCCATCTAATTGATACACACTTAATTAATAAACCGTTCATATAATAACTCATAAGTCCTTCTTTATTGAATAAATGGTTCTTTACAAAATTGATTCCATCACTAGAGCACCTTTATACGGTGCTCTTTTTTAAATTTGTAAAATCTACAATGTAATATTTGTTCACTCTTCCTTTAAATAGTTAATTTCCTTCTTAGATTTTTCATTATAAGCTTCTTTAATTCCCTTGATTCCCCTCCCCTTCTTTTATCTTACAAACAAGTAATTTCTTTCATTAGTATTAAATAAAATAAAGCATTGATTTTAGAATAACCTAATTTACATAAGATTGAGAATAAACTACAGTGTGTATTCTTCACGTTTAATCAGCATTTGAATTATAAATCTAACATATATTTTTTAGTTGATTGTCATTATGGTACAACCGTGTATACATTTATCAAACAAACTACATAGTTTAAATTAGTAAAATATATAGAGAGGAAGGAAAGAAATTTATGAAAGTCATAATTTTGTGTGGCGGAAAAGGGCTTCGGATGCAAGGAATTTTAGAGGACATTCCCAAACCATTAGTTCGAGTTCAAGGAAAGCCTCTCCTCTTGCATATAATGAATTGGTATAGAAAATATGGACATTCTGATTTCATTTTGCCCCTAGGATATAAAGGTGAGAAAATTAAAGAATATTTTATGGACTTTAGCTGGAAAGAGAATGACTTTAGTTTGAATTTTAAAACCAATCAATATACGCTACTTCAGGAATTAGAAAATTGGAATATACACTTTATAAATACAGGAATTGATACAATGACCGGGGCAAGGCTAAAAAAACTTGAACCCTTTGTACAGGATGAAACCTTTTTATTAACTTATGGCGATGGATTAGCAAATATAGATATTGATCAACTAATAGCATTCCATAAAGAAAAAGGAAAAATTGCTACATTAACTGGAATTAAAAAAAATAGTCAATATGGCCTATTGACGGTCGAAAATGGAATTGCTATTGATTTTAAAGAAAAACCATTACTTGATGAAGTAATTAATGGCGGTTTTTTTGTATTTAACAAAGAAATATTCGATTATTTAGGTGATAGTGATGATTGTGTTCTAGAAGAAGATCCTCTTCGCAATTTAATAAAAGACAATGAGCTCGCAGTCTATGAACACAATGACTTTTGGGCTAGTGTCGATACACCTAAAGATTTAAAAACTGTAGATGAAAGTTGGAATCCTAATAAATTTTAGTGGAGAGGACTGAATAAACATTGAACTCTAATGATAAAAAAATAAGTTTACCTCGATTGTATATCCCCTCTAATGAGAAAATAGTTAACCCGCTTTCAACAGGAATTAAAGCTTCAAATCTCTCCAAAAAAAATACTCAAAAAAGAATGAATCCCCAATTCTATAATCAACAACATGATCTAAATAATCATTTCTGTGTCATTGTAGGTAATGAATATGTCTTGAAAATCATTGCTTTACAGCAATCATTAATGCAGTACTCAGAAAAATTCACATTGTGGATTTGTTGTATAGACCCTTTTGCATATTCACTATTAAAAGAAATGAATTTAATTAATGTAAACCTTTTACAAGTTGAAGAATTAGAAGATAGTGAACTAAAAGCAATTAAAAGAAAAAGAAAAGTAAATGAATATTGTTGGACTTTAAAATCTGTCTTGATAGAATATTTATTGGTCAATTATGATTTACCATCTATTCTATATTGTGATGGTGATTTATGCTTTTTCTCTGATCCTAATATTATTTTTGAGGAATGGGGTGAATACTCTATTTTCCTTACCCCCCAAAGAGATCGTGATTGGGTAGAAAAAATGTATGGAAAATATCAGGCTGGGCTAATTGGATTTAAGAATGATCTCTATGGACTAAAAAGTGTAAGATGGTGGAAAAATAAATGTCTAGATTGGTGCAGTGCCGAGGCTGAGGAGGGGAAATTTGGAGACCAAAAGTATTTAGATTATATCCCTATATATTTTCCAAAAGTAAAAATTTCAAATAACTTAGGTATAAATGCTGCGCCTTGGAACTGTATATATAATAACGATTATAAAATTGACAAGACTAAAAACGATGTATTTATTGAAAACGACAAACTAGTTGTTTACCATTTTGCATGTATTACTATCTTTAATGAAAATGATTTTGATCTTTGGTCTTTAGGAGCAATTTCAATACCCAATAATATATTAAACCATATTTACACTCCGTATTTAGAGAGAATTCAATTTGTTTTAAATCAATTAAAAAATAAATTCAATAAAGATACTAAACAATTTTTAAGTAAAAAAGATATAAATAAAGCTCAAACCTTATATAAAGATTCACAATTAAGAAGAAAAATGAATCAATCCAATCATTTTATGAACTTTTCCATGATTATAAGTAAAGAACGATTAATTCAAGGATTGACCTCTTATTATTCCTTAGAAAATTTCAACGCTAAATTTACTGTATGGATTTGTTGTATGGATGATTTAACTTATCAAATATTAGAGACATTAAAATTAAAGCACGCCATACTAATTCCAGTAAAAGATATTGAAAATCATGAACTCCTCAGTATAAAAAATGATAGAAGTTTACAAGAATATTGTTGGACATTAAAAGCGCCCCTATGTCTACATGTCCTTAGTCTTTATCCGGAAGTTGATCACATTATATATTGTGATGCTGATATGTATTTCTTTACAGCACCTAATACCATTCTTGATGAATGGTGGAAATACTCTGTATTCCTTTGCCCTCAAAGAAGCTCTACTGAAATTGAAAACATACACGGTATATATCAAGCTGGTTTAGTAGGCTTCAAAAACGATCAAAATAGCAAAGAAATTTTAACATGGTGGAAAGATAAATGCCTAGAATATTGCAATAATCATTATGATGTTGAAATGAATAGATGGGGTGACCAAAAATATTTAAATCACATTCCTAACATCTTTTCTAATATAAAAATCATGACTCATAAAGGTATTGATGCAGCACCTTGGAATGTCATTTTAAATAGCAGTTCTATATCAAAAACAGATAAAAAAGTTTTTATTGATCAAGATGAATTAATAGCTTTTCATTTTGGAAGTATGCAAATTATTAATCCAAATGAGTTCGATTTATGGAAACAAGAAACTTTAGAATTACCTCCAGAAGTTTTAGATTATATATACATTCCTTATATTGAACAATTGAACAAGACATGTCATACCCTTCATAATACTTTTCAAAAATCCCCCTCCTCTTTATTTGCTGACCAAATTGATACAACGACAATAAAAAATTATTTTAAATACTCCTCCCCTCATTACAATTAAGACTGATACTCTCCTTATTTAAAAATAAATCTTAATAAAGGATAGATTTTCACTATGATTACTTCATTTAAAAATAAAACTTTCCTTATTACTGGTGGATACGGTTTTATTGGTTCTCACTTGGCACGAAGACTTTTAAATTTACAAGCACGAATTGTTCTTTTCATAAGAACACCATCAAATTTTTGGAGACTAAAGGATATTATAAAAAATATTGAAACCTATGAAATAGATATACGAGATAGAAAACAAGTACAGGATGCAATAAAGAAAGTTAATCCGGATTATATCTTTCACCTGGCAGCCTATGGTGTAAATTCTGCCCATACAGATTACATGCATGCTATAGAAACAAATATTATAGGGACATGTAACATTATTCAAGCAGCAAAATTGGTGAATTGTAAAAAAATTATCAATTTTGGGAGTAGTTCTGAATACGGTAACAAGATGGAACCTATTCATGAAAATATGTTACTAACTCCTGTGGATATCTACGGAAGTACCAAAGCTGCTGCTACTATACTCGCCCATCAAATTGCTAGCGAAAACAGCATTAATCTTATAACATTAAGACCTTTTGGCATATTCGGAGAAAGCGAGGAGCCACATAAAATTTTTAGCTATATAATCTTGCAAGTATTACAAAACAAAGATGTAAATTTAACTTTCTGTAATCAATTAAGAGATTATTGTTATATAGAAAATATAATAGATGCCTGTATCCTAGCAGTAGAGAATACTACTGTACAAAATGAAATCTTTAATATTGGGAGTGGCACTATTTACCCCTTGAAACATTATGTAGAATTATTATTCAAACATTTGAAAACCAATTCCAGACCAAATTACGGTGCAATTCCATCTAGAACGAATGAAAGATGGGTTCCTGAAGCAGATGTGCAAAAAATAAAAAACTCTCTTTCCTGGGAACCTAGAATTAATATTGAAGAAGGAATTATAAAAACTGTTAATTGGTATAAAAATAATAAACATTTATACCTAATCCCCTAAAAATAGGGTACTAAAGGAGGTGGACTAATTGTTAAATCAAAACTTTAATAATGCTTTTTACGGAAAGACAATTTTAATTACTGGACATACTGGTTTTAAAGGTTCTTGGTTATCCCTATGGTTGAATGAATTAGGTGCTACTGTAATCGGATATTCATTGGATCCTAAAAATAAAAATGATAACTTTAACATTACTAACCTTCAAAACAATATAATTGATATTCGTGGAGACATTAGGGATTTTAATAAATTAAATAAGGTTTTTACAGATTATAAACCTGAAATTGTATTCCATTTAGCTGCCCAACCTCTAGTTAAGTATTCATATGAATATCCTAGAGAAACATACGAGGTAAACGTTGTAGGAACTATGAATGTACTAGAGGCAATTCGATTACATGAATCAGCTAAAATAGGAATTATGGTGACAAGTGACAAGTGCTATGAAAATAAAGAATGGCCTTGGGGTTATCGTGAAATTGATCCTATGGGTGGCCATGACATATATAGCTCAAGCAAAGGATGCTGCGAACTTTTAATTTCTTCCTATCGAAATTCTTACTTTTCAGAAGAAAACTTTTCTCACCACAAGAAAATAATTGCAAGCGTTCGAGCTGGTAATGTAATTGGTGGTGGTGATTGGTCAATAGATAGAATTATTCCTGATTGTATACGAGCATTAGAATCAAACAAAAAGATTATTATTAGAAACCCTACTGCTATTAGACCCTGGCAACATGTACTAGAACCCTTAAGCGGGTATTTACTCCTTACAGAAAAAATTATAAATAATGGTATCCTTTATTCAGGAGCATGGAACTTCGGGCCATCCTTAAGCAATATTGTTCCAGTAGAAAAATTAGTGACAAGTTTACTAGATATTTGGGGCTGTGGGGATTGGACTGCAGAAAATATAGGCGCAATAAATTTTCATGAAGCAAATTTACTAAATCTTGACATTAGCAAAGCAAAATTCAATCTTGATTGGCAACCAAAATGGTCCCTACAACAGACTTTAGAAAATACAATAGAATGGTATAAACATTATAATTCTTACACCAGTTCTGAGATGATAAATCTATGTATTAGCCAAATCAAACAATATTGCATGCTTTGAACTACTCCCACTTACTCATACTTGCTGTGAGTTCCTTATGGAGGGAGTCTTCTTGGTTAAAATAATAAAAGACACATTAATTTTATAGTCTAAATTATAAACCTACTATACCTAAAATGATGTGATTGTCCATTAACAAAGATTTTATTTCTTCGATTATTTCAAATCAACTATTGACATTATACTGAAGAATAAAGGAATCACATATTTTTCTAGTGATTCCCTTGTTATGAGAAAATACTGTCTTGCTTTAACGACAATACAGTATATGCGATTATTAATTTATTTGTTCTAGTTATGAAAAAATCTATTCCTGTCAAAAGAGCTTTCTTCAAAGAAAAACTTCCTATTTTCTTCTACTTACCCTACCCGAAAAGTAACTAAGTTGAAAATTCCAATAATTATATCTACTATTATAGAATTATACTGAGCTTTAACAATTTTATAATTATCCCCTTCTTGTAGCTATTCCACTAAAGTTCATGCTTATGATTCTCTTATTTATTATCACCAATGTCGATGAATTCATGCATTGCTTATTCTATACACAAATTGCTTTTTGAATTATCTTTTCAGAATAAGTAAAGAAGGCTTTCTCTTTTATGCACTTCTCCCCTACCAGTCTTTAATTTTCCTTTAATCAACATTTAGAACAAATCTTCAAATATAATAGTACATCTTCTATAAAACAAAACCATAAGTAAGATAATTTCACTATTACAAATAATGAGATAGTCTGTTTCACCTTTTTACATTATCCAAAAAAGAACTTGTAGAAATTCTTACAAGTTCTTCTTTTGTTTTCTTTATTCTTTTCTTATTTACATACGCAAGATTTATACATTTGGTGGTGATACATACTATATGTATCCGATAAAATAATTTAAAAATTAATACGTAATTGATCCGTTTTAAGAAAAGAAAATTTCATAAATCTTCAATCACAGTTTCTAAGTTCACCTGATAGAACGTATAAAGACTCATATTATCTTTTGATAATTTTCGGATGTTTTATTATGAGTATATTCGACATAAATTGATTATTTTTTCTGAATTTTCTTGAAAAATATTGTAATATCACTCCATTTTTTCTTCTATTTTGTTATGATGTTTATAATTAAATTGGATTAGGATTTTTTTAGAAAATGGGGGCGTATATTATGAGTGTTTCAGTAAAGGGAAATGAGCAATTAACCTCTCTATTGAACGACTGGTATCGAGCAATGCTATCTCAACAAGTTATAAAAGCTACTAATCTAAAAAAGAAAATTGATGAAAAAATTAATAAGTTAAGCATTGAACCGGATCAAGAACATCAGGATCAAAATTTGTTACTATACTATTCACTACTTGAATTTCGTTACAAGGTCTTAACAGATAGCCTTGGTATTCAACAAAATAGTTTTGATACTATTAGCGATTATGATATGCCTACAGATCAATTTCTACGATTCTATTATCACTTTTTCAAATCCATTCATTCCACTTTTATATCAAATTATACTGAGGCAGAGGAACATTATAAACTAGCAGAAAAAATATTGGTAGCTATACCAGATGAAATTGAACATGCTGAATTTTACTATAGAATTGCTACTTTCTATCACCATACCTATAACAATCTCGCTTCTATCGAATACGCAAATAAATCGAGAGCAATCTTTTCAAAGTATGAAGGTTATGAAGTAAAAACAGCCTTTTGTAATAGTTTGCTAGGTGGTTGCTGCATCTATTTAAAACAGTACGAACAAGCAGAAGAATATCTACATTGTGCAATTGATTTACTACAAAAAAATAGGGAAGAAGATTCCTTGTTATATGTAAAAAATACTATGGGGTGGCTGTATTCTGATCAAAGTATGTCTACTTTAGCTATTCGTCACCTTTCAGAAGTAACAGAGAAAATCCCTACACACTTCAAGGCCATCTTCCTACAAGCTAAGGAACATTATAAATTAGGAGAACAATCAACGGCCAGCCAACTCATTGATAAGGGATTACAGATTTGCAGAAAAATTCATAACGAAGAATACACACACCACTTCTCTATTTTAAAAAGATTAAACGAAAATATTCCATTGGAAGAATTAGAAAAAATCATTCAAGAAGGAATCTTATACTTTAAGGAAGAAGAATTATGGGAATATGTTGTCGAATACGCTGAATTATTTGCCACAAAATGTAGACAATTAGAGAACCACCAAAAGGTAAGTGACTATTTCCATATTTGTTATCAAGCAAGACAAAAATCAATTGCAAAAGGAGTGTTAAAATAATGAAAAAAATTAGCTTATTATTATCAGGCATTGCTTTTATTGGGGTATTAACGGTGGGAAATTTTCAGTTTTCTAAAACAGATCAGCTTGCTACTCATGGGCATTATCCTGCTCCTTCATATAGTGTTGGCGATTATGGTGGTGCACCACCACAAATTTAATGTAAATGTATTTAAAAACCCTCCAAATGGAGGGTTTTTAAATGGCTTTTCTGCCTGTTCAATACGCATAGAGAGTATATATTATACTTATTTACTTTGCATTTCCACTCTGTAACAAGATTCTAGCATTCTCTCCTAGAATCTCAACTTAAATCTTAAATCCACCAATTAACTCTTGAAGTTCTTCTGCCATCTGTGCTAATTGTATTGCTGAAGAATTTATCTCTTCCATAGAAGCATGTTGTTCCTCAGATGAACCAGCAATCGTTTGCATACTTGAAGAATTCTCTTTTACAGCCATAGCTATTTGATCAATCGATGTATCGACTTTCATTGCATCAGTAGTCATTGTATTAGATAGTTCCACCATACCATGCACTTTTGACACAATATCATTTGCAGATTTTGAAATCTCATAAAAACTTTGCTTTGTATCGTTCGCAACTTTAATTCCCGACTGTACCTCTACTCCCACTTCATTCATAGCTTTTACAGTCTCATGTACGTCTGCTTGTATTTCCTTAATTAAGCTTCCAATTTCCATCGAAGATTCGGATGATTGCTCTGCTAGCTTCCTAACTTCATCCGCAACAATTGCAAACCCTCGACCCTGTTCTCCTGCTCTAGCTGCTTCAATTGCTGCATTCAATGCTAATAAATTTGTTTGTTCCGCAATATTTTGAATCGCTTCTAATATACTTCCAATTTGTTGCGATTTCTTATCTAATAATTTTATTACATTATCGGATTGAGAAACAGAGTGATGGATAGACTGCATTTGTGCTACAGTTTGTTCTACTAATTGTTCACCTTCATTGGCTTTTTGTTTTGTGTATATGGATGAAGCCGATACTTCAGATGCATTCTCAGCTACATATTGAATATTTCGTGTTACCTCACCAATTAATTCAGCTCCAGACTCAACTTCATTATTTTGAACTTCTGCACTGTTCGAGATTTCTTCCATCTCTTTTGTAATTTGTTCTGTCGCAACACTTGCTTGCTCTACACTAGCAGTTAGTTCCTCAGAAGACGCAGCTACATGTCCTGCAGATGTGTTAATTTGAGAAATAATATTACGTAACGACTCTGCCATTGTATTGAAACTACCACCTAATTGACCAAGTTCATCCTTTGAACGAATATCTATTTTCTCGGTTAAATCTCCTTGACTAATTCTTTGAGCTGAAATGACTAATTGTCTTAGTGGAGTAATTATAGATCTGAGTATGAATAGAATTACAATTCCACCTAACAATAATGAAGCCCCTATTATAGTGAACGTTTTATAAAAAATAGGATTAGTAGCTTCTTCAATTTCTTTCGTAGGCATTACGCCAGCTATTTTCCAACCTGTTTTTTTATTTGTCTTAAAGCTTATGTTTCGATCTTCGCCATTGAGGCTATAAGTAATTACTCCATCTTCTGTCTTGTACAATTCATCCGCTAAAGTTTTCTCTAATTTCTCTCCAGGCTTTAGTGATGGATGAACAACTATAGTTTTATCTTGACTAACTATAGATACAAATCCTTGCTTTCCAATTTTTATCATTTTGGATGTTTTTACGATATCTGTAATATTCAAATCTACGCCAATGACACCACTTTTATCTGCATTTTGCTTTGCAATTGCAATTACCATATTTCCTGTAGACTTTGATTTATAGGGAGATGAAACAATAATCTCTCCATTTGCTTTTACTGCATCCTTATACCAACTACTTTCTAACGGATTAAACCCTTCTGGTATTTTGCCAACAGGTGCATGAATAAATTGATTGTTACTGGATGCCGTATAAATCGTTTCTATCTCTGGATGTAACTGTATATATTGATCAAATTTACTCTGTACATTTTGCGATTGTTCAGGATTATAATCCCCTTGTGTGAGTACCTTTGCAAAATGAGTGACATCTGTATGCTTATTTTCTAATTCATCATCAACAATCTTGTCTAAAATACTTATATTATCTTTTGCTGATTGTAGAATTGTTTCATTAAGATCTGTTTTTGCTTTATTATAAGATGATACTCCTACGATAAGGCTTGGTATAATTAATATTGCTATAAATGCCATAGACAACTTCGTTTTAAGCTTTATTTGTCCCAATCTTTCTTTTATATTAAACACTAGATACTTCTCCTTTTCATTTTTACTACTTATATAGTTCATTTAAATTTTATCCTATATTTTTCCATATTCATTTATGGTACCATTCGAAATGAAATCACAATTACATCCTATCATCCGCACTTTACCATTTAGCGATTTAAATTTCACAGGCAGAGTTTTATCTGTCCTCCTTTCGAATATGTTTTTTTCTAGATTCAGCAATTATTAGACTACGAATTATTCCAAATAAATTGGATACAACATATACTTCATTTTAAAAATAATTATTGGATTTGTTTGGATAAAAATCTAGTTTAGCGCTAATCCAATCAGATGAAATCCTTACCATAATAAATTAACTAAAACATAAATTCTAAATAGCTGAATAAAATAAATTAGAGAATTACATTGTAACACGTATATACAAGTTTGTAATATTAAAATTTAAAACTTTACTATATTTCATATGCAATATTACATGTGAAAAGCCCTATTTTTTTTGTTATACTATGCATGTGGATTTTTCATTCAAAAATCTACCCAAACGCATATTTATGTATATGCCACCCTAATTGATGAAAGTGAGAAGAATGTTTATCATTTTTCTCACTTTTTTATATTTTAACTGTTTGGTTGTACAAAAATCTTTAGACATTTTATATTTAAATCTTAATAATCTACACCTGTGAATAGTATTATAAAAATAAACTTACAAAGAGAATTAAACTTCTAAATTTAATCTTTGGAATCATTTATTTTCTAAAAAACAATCCCACATCTTTATCAACTCATTTTAGAATATTCAAACAATAATTTTATATACATTACCTGCATAAATTATTCTTTTTCTTTTATATAAGACTTACTTTTTTACTTCTGATAAATTATTAAACATTGGATTATTATACACGTCCCCAAAAACATGAGGTATTTTGTAGAATTTTGTCTATCAATATGTATGTACACCCTTTTGTAGTGGATATAGACTGTGAGGTGTAAGGAGATACCTTACAAAATAATAAAAAGGAGATTATAGAATGAGTAGATTAACAAAATTCTCAAAGTTAGTATTTGCAACTTTAATCGCGGGAAGTAGTTTAAGCACAATTGTTTCGTCACACAGTGTACAAGCTGACACCTTAGATCCTAATTACCAAGACACTGTAAAATTTATATCACCTTCTAGTGCTAGGCCAACATTGGAACAAAAAAACACTATTGTTCCAGATGCAAAAGTTGTTAAAAACCATTATGTAAAGTACTCTAAAGCACATTTCCAAACTAAAGAAAGTATACCAAAAGAGATTTATTATTCTTCAGAAGGCTTTAAGGGCTATATACAGGCAAGTACTGTTTGGGATATGGGAGATCATTTCGCAACACTATATTCCGGAACCGTTATTCGATGTTAGACTTTTAATCCATTCTCTCCTAATGCTTAAAATGATCACTAGCTCACTGCCAATACTGTAATATCTATTGTTCAAAAAATAAACCACAAAATCCTTCGATTTCATGGTTTATCAAATATAAAGATAATGCTAAACGAATACTCTAACATTACCTTCCCCAAAGTTAATTATAGAGTATTTTCAAAAAAAAGACACTCTTGTAGTGTCTTTTTTTTATTATTTAAAAAATTACACCTACTAACATCTTATTGTTGAGACTATTCATTTATTTCAATATGATACTTTTTCATCTCGTATATGCAATAGACAATGATAGCTAAACTCCAGCTGACACCATAATAATCATGTGTGTAGAAGTCATATCCCGCCTTAATACCTTTCTCTATTACAACAAATGTAAATCCTAAAGCCACCCATCTGTTAATTTTCATCTTAATAAACGTTAAAGAGATAATTATTAAAAATAAAATATTTGTAAGATGATTTATCATTAGCTCATATTTTTGAATGTATACTGCCATCATACAAGCAACGATATTAGTCGCAATGCCAAAGGCAATCATCGCCCCCCAAACCCTGTCCGAAAGTCCCATTCCTGAGTCAGTCCCTTCCTAAACAAAAATCCTTTTATTTAATTCGTTCCTTCACCCTATTCAAGGTATGCTAAATTATCCTTGTCTGATGAATATCTATTTATCTTTTCATATAGAGCAAACAAAATCTTCACTCATAATTTTTTCTTTATTAGGAAAACTATGTATAAGCCGTTTGAACTAGCGGCTTCACTCTTCTGGTAATGGGGTAGCAATTTATTGAATTGACTAACTCATTCAACCCACTAGCACCGGCAGGCAACAAAATAGTTGTCTGCCATTTTCATGTATACTTTTTCTAACTTTATTACAAACCAAGTGTGTGTTGTACTAATTTCAAAAAGGACAGAATGTCATTTTTGAAATTGTAAAAAATAAGGTCCTGTCTACTTTTGGTATAGGACTTTTTCTTTTCACATATACTATTTTTGAACCTGTTTACCAATACGTGTCCTATTGGTATCTTGAATTCCTCCTAAAAAGGGCTGCAGATACAAATGCATGCCCTTTTATTTACATTGCTACTCTATATTCGATAAAATAATTAAAAACTCAAATATAATATTACATATTTTTCTATTTAGAATTATATTAAGATTTACTTCATAGTCGAATTATGGTTTCGTGTATAATTCAGCAATATGTAAACTGTTTACCTAAAGAAAAGGCACCCAAAAGTGCCTTTTCTTCTTTTAATCTAAAAAACATTTTTCCTTTTCAGTAAGATCCAATTATCCCTCTAATCTAAACCTCATATTTAATCACGGTACTCAAGAGTTTCCATCTATTTCAATATGCCTTATAGTTTAATTTCAAATCAAATTTCCAGCAATATATTTGCTTTCTTACAGATTGCTGTCTTTTTCTTAATTCTGTCAAAATCCTCATGTAGCTATACAAAGAATATATGCTATTATGATTTTGAGAAACTATGCGTTCCCTTAACCCTGTATTTGACCCTGTATTCATTACAGGGTCTTTGTTTATTTTATTTACTTTTAGTTAATACACACCCAATTTCAGTTAAAATTGTTTAAATGTTAATTAATTTTTAAAATAATATATCTATAAGCTCTTTTAGTAAATAAAATATAATATTAGACATATATAACCAACTTGTGGCCATTATTAGTTTTCTAAATATGCACTTCATTAACACTATACAAATAGTGCTAACTATCTTAATTGAATATTAGTAATAGTAAGTATAAACATTATCAATTTACTATATATTACATTTATGTAAAAATAGATGTATGTTAAGCTTATTCAAAATCTTTCCCCTAATAAAGATTTGAAGTAGCATTTCATGATTCTCCTTACTGTTAATATGCCTTGAAAAAGAACCCTATAGGGTTCTTTTTCTTTTCATTATAACCTCAGTAAGTGCTTATTTAACATGCAAAAAGGCCCGCTAATTATTTGCAGCCCTTTTACACGTTAATATACACTTGTATTACATACTTAACAATTTATTGTATTAGGTATTTATACAAACTAAACATGCTATTATCATTTAGATATATAACACTTCAAAGTTTAGAAGTATACAATAACAAATCTTTCCCAGCTTCCAGCTACATAACTAGTAGCTGTTAATTCTCTACCACCATTTGCTGATATATATCTACCATTACTTAGTGCTTGTAATACATATATCCTATTGTCTCCACCATTATATAAGATAAACTTTTCCCATGCACCAATTGATGTACGATCTGCTACTACTCTACCATTTGGCTCAAACGAAACATACTTCCCATTACTTTTAGCTTTTAAAGCGTACGTATATAATTCCCCAGTCGAAATTAATTCAAATTTCTCCCATTCATTAACTGTATTACGATTTGCTATTATATTTCCCGAAGGCTCAGCCGAAACATATTGTAAATTTGCTGCCTGTATAGCAACTGTCCAACTTCCATTAAATAAATTCACGCCTTTTAGTGAACCTGCTTTTGATAGATTGGCTGCCGATACATCATTCGATGGTGTAATCATCACTATCATTAAAACCATCGACAACACCATTAAAACTAACCTTTTTGAGATTGTATTACCACTTGCACGTGTTATGAACCTTTTCATTCCCATTCCTCCCTTAATATACATAGAACTCATATATATCATACCAAATATGTAAAATTTTGTAACACTTGAGAGGATTTATCAACAAATACCTTACTATTCTGTTTCTTTTTTCTCAAATCTATAGCAATTAAACATGTATCAATTCTCAAGCACATTTTTTAAATTATTTTCCCCCTGATAAAAAAACGTAGAATTTTTTGGAAACGAAAGTATATACAAAAGAGAGAGTATTTTCATTTCACCTTTCTTTAAATAAAAGCCAAATAGCCGTTCATAATGAACGACTATTTGCATCCAACTAATACTTAGAATGTTTTTCATGTTAATCTATTTTGTTTAATCCCGTTGAAGTAACTTGATAGGTTCTTTTTTTGCCCATATATTCTTGTTTATTATTCTCAAGATTAATAAGTGTAGCGCGTGTTTTTTCCTTTACTGCTTCCCCTTCTATATGGGTAAACTCAATGTAATCTCCCACTTTTACGGGCACGGTTTGGCTTTCAGCAGTTTGTTGTCTATTCCCTACTATTTCCTTATTGTACACAACACCACCATTTGAATTCTTTACTGTAATACTTGCATACGTATTATTAAAGTAAGAATGTGGTACGCCTGCTTCTAAATTCACCTGCATTTTCTCTGTTGTCCTATTATAATCTACTTTTGCGATTTCTCTATCACTATATCCTTTTAAAGACCACCCAAAATGATTTCCATCTAAAACCGTTGTTTCTGGCATTTTTTCTACTTTCTTCAAGCCTTCTTTTGTAACTTCGTACATGCCTTTTTTTCCAAAACTTTCTTGTTTACTGTTACCTACATTTATTAAAGTAGCTCTATGCACACCTTCTAGATGTGTCAGCTCAACATAATCCCCTATTTTAACTGGAACTTTTTGCGATTCAGCATTTTGTTGTTTGTTCCCATAAATATCTTTATTGTATACTACTTTTCCTGATGCATTTTGTACTTTAATACTCGCATATGTTTCATTAAAATAATGATGTGGTACGCCTGCTTTTAAATCAATTTGCATCTCTTCTGTCGACTTATTAAAATTGACTTTTGCAAACTCGAAATCACTAATTCCTTTTAGTGACCATGCAAACTGGTTTCCTTCTAAAATATCATTTTCATTAGGCATATCTGGTTTAATTGGATTAGAATCCGTACTCTTCCAAATCTCTGCTGTTAAAATTGGATATCCTAATGCAGCTACTTTTTGAATAGTATCGTTATTTGGACGTAATCCCCACTTCTCAAAGAAAGGAATCAAATTTTGTTTGGCTACTTTTGATGCTGAAATCATAAATAATTGTTTTTTATTTTCATCAGTTTGTGGAAGTTCACTTGAAGGCATGTCTCTATACAATTGATGCAATTTAGGATAGAAATCCTCTCCATATGCTAGCTGTAGTTGCCAAAGCATAACAAGCTTAACAAAAACATCACTAACTTCGTCATAATTTTTATTAGGTTGTTCTAAGTATTGAAATGCCTTAGTATAAGCACCCTCTTGTTGCAATCTAAAAGGTTGATTAGATGTAAATGCTTTTTCTACAGAAAGGCTGTATATATTATTTTGTACTTCTGTCATATTATAAAATTTCCAAGGTGATTGCTGTCTCAAATGCCCTGCCTCATGCCATGGACCCCAACCATCTTTTATAAATTTATTAATATCTAATACATATTGAATTGCATCTCCTACATATGCAGTTCGATAAGAAGTCGCATACATATAATAATCGGGAGAATGATTTTCTTCTACGTAATGAACATAATGTTTATCTACTTGTTCTTCAGATAATCCAGCTACTTTGTCTTGAATTCGAGTAGCTTCATCCATCTTTTTTAAGAGTTGTACAGGATCTGTATTAGAACCCAACAAATATTTCTTAATACGTGCAGGACTGGCCGTAATTAATACACGTTCTCCTTTTAACTCCACTGCATGTGCATTTGGATATTGGTCCAGCATGTTAATTAAATCTTGTTTCGTATGCTTTCCTAGTTCAAAGAAAGGCGTAGTCGTTCCGCCTGTTGTAATTGTTGTTCGAATGGTACCACCTTGTTGTTTATTATAAAAATAAATCATCCCCCCATTTGGAGATTGGATTGTGTTTATACCTGGTTTTAATGTAAATGATTTTATCTTAGAATCTTCTCTCCAAGAAGCATCATATGAATACGTTCCAATATATACCTGAATATCTTGATTACCTTCTACATTAATCGTTATTTGTTCATTTGGTTTTGCATATAAACCAGTTGGTTCATATGGACTAAATGCCATACTTTTTCTTTCCTGTTGTTTTATTAGCTCAACATCCCCTTTTCCTGGGACTGTAAATGTTCTATTTTCTGATTTAACTGATTTTTCACTTTGCAGTGATGTCGATAAATTTTTTTGCTGCTCCTTTTGCTCCGCAAAGACATCTGATGAAGAAATCATTCCAGTCGCAAGCATAGTTACTGTAGCAGTAGCTGCAAGTATTTTTCTAGTTTTATATTTTGAATTATTCCCCATATTATCTCCTTCATTTTTCCTTAGTACTCTTAAGGATTTTTTGTTTTCTTCTTCATGTTTTTACAATCTAAACTATTCATACTATTTAAGTTGTATCTATTACTCTATATTTTTTCATAAACATCTCCTTTTCTTTATTTATTATTGTATATAAATGTTATTTGATGACACATTAAATAACAACTTTACGATAAACTCATCGATAACAGCTTATTATGTTTTGATTCTGTATTCTAAACTTCCATCCGATTGGAGAAATATATCCAATTGGAGAAATCAGTAAATAATTTTCAACATTTAAGGGTTGGAATCTCACAAAAAATTCATAAAAATTTTTCAGTTTAAAGGTCAATTCAATTGCAACTATATTTGTTTAAACTTCCACCTTTTTTGAAAAAAAGCATCTAATTCTACTTGAATTAGATGCTTACATTTAGTCCTTAGGAAAAATATTCTAAACTATTTATGTGGTTGTAAATCTTTTTTTATTACTTCCCAGAGTGAATTATCTTGAGGCACCGGTTTACCCTCTTCATCCCATTTTATTTTTCCTGTTCCCAATTCATAATTCATCCCTGTCCATGTGTCTTCACGGAATGCATAGAATGATTTATGCCAACCTTTTTGGTTGAAGATAGAAATAAGATCTTGCATGTATTGGGTAGCTCCCGGAACAGTACGGTTAATTCCAAACTCCTCTGCAATAATTCGATTAGATGATACATGATTTTTCTTAGACCATTGTTGGATTGGCTTCAAAAATTTCTCTAATCCCTGCTTATTCCACATTACAGGTTTCTCTAAGTCTCCTACTTTTACTAATCCTGGATATTGATATTCTTTATTTTTCTTTTCACCTTGACTCGTTAATTCATATGGTTCATACATATGAAATGCGTAAAGCGTTTTTTTATCCTTTACTGGTTTTAAATATTTAAAAGCCCATGGAGTAGCATATAAACCTGAATCTAAAATAATTGGTGTTTCTTGGTCTACTTCACGAATGGAATTGATTACTTTTTGATACAATCTGTTTAAATCCGCTGTCGTTCCCTTCACTTTTGCATACCATTTCTCGTAATCTTCTGTCCAAAAATCATTATATCTATTATTTTTAGCTGTTTCTGGATGTGGTTCATTTATAATATTATAACCCACCACCGCAGGATAATCTTTTAATTCCAGAGCAAGGTCCTTCCAAAATTGACTTGCTTGTTCTTGATACCTCTCTTCTTCCCATATTCTGTCGTCATTCTTGTTATTATTAAATTGGCGCCATCGATCACCAGGTAAAGATAACATTGTAAGAACAACTTTCATTCCTTGTGATTGTGCGGCATCTAAATCCGCCTTTAATTTTTCTAAATCCTCCTTTACTAATCCCTGATAGTTATCTGCATTACCTATCAGAAAATCCTTTCCAGAAGTATCTGGTTTATCCTCAAATAGAAAATCTTTATCTTTTGCCCATTTATCAGGTGCTAAACGTACATATTCAATATTAGCTTCTTTTGCACTTTTATAGTTTTCAGGTAATGACGTACTATTCATGAAATTAGTACCCTTTCTTTTCGAATCCCAAAAACTAATTTTCGAATCGCCCTTGTGGTATGTATCAGCTCTTACATTCATTTCCTGTACTCCAAAACTCATCATGCCTAATAACGCAACAATTGGCAAAATTTTTTTCACAACTTTTCCTTCTTTCTCTTTATATTTAACACACATAACATACCTTTGTTTTGTTACAGGAATATGGCAAATTTCCATAAAAGCCTTTTTAGTTTATAAGATCGCAGCGTATTCATAAAAATGAATGAGATAATTAGAACATTGCTTCATTTTCAAAGAAACAAAAAAGGAATCCTTTACGGATTCCTTTTTGCAATTCACTCTTTTTCAAATGGTACATTTTGCACCTACTTTTAGTATACCTTATAATTCCCATAAAATAAATAAGATTAACTGAAATTCACTTCAAATTGTGATAGAAAACATAATTAAGAAGCGCAGATAACTAAATATTATCCCTTTTATTAAATAAAAAAGATTAAATAATTCCCCCTCCAAACTAGGACCCCTTTACACTTTTTACAAATATTGCTATAATTAGATAAACCAAAGCATTACCCCATTAACAAAGGGACTCCATAATTGGAGTCCCTTTGTTAATTAGCTATTAAAAATGATAGCATGTGATTATTGTATAATTTCTTCCTTTTTTAGATCTGCATATTCTTCTACGAAATCCCATAAACCTTGCTTTTCGAAGTAAGAAATACTTTTTTCACTTCTTCTAAGAGTTTAATTGCTTCATCTTCATTAAGAGAACGTAAAATATTGAAATGATATACATACTCTTCATTTCCTAATTCCATACAAACTGCTAATCCTTTTTCAAATTGCTTTAAGAATATACAAGCTGGCTCTAATTCTTTTTCACAAGAAGCAACTTTCACCTCATATCCCATTAACCCAAAATACAAGGAATATAGATACTTATTTTACTTTCAAAGGCTGAAACCTTGCTGCATAACTCCTGAAAATAAAGTGAAAAGAGGTTCCAATCCATATGGATAGAACCTCTTTTCACTTTATTTCATACATATACTGATTTTTCATTTATTCATTTTGTATTGTACTTAAAAAAACAATAAATTCATCATCATTTACAGGTTTACTGTAGTAATAGCCCTGAATTAGATAACATGCATTACGTTGTAACACTGTTAATTGTTCTTTCGTTTCTACCCCTTCTGCTATGACTTTCATGTTTAAAGTATGAGCAAGTGAAATAATGGTCTGTATAATTTCACCTCCATCAGTAGAAGTTCCAATCCTATTAACAAATTCTCTTGGAATTTTCAAAGTATCAATTGGATAAAGAGGTAAATACGCTAATGAAGAATAACCTGTACCAAAATCATCAATTGATAAATGTACACCAAATGATTTTAATGCTTTTAACTTTGATAAAGTTTCTTTTTCATCTACCATGGCGATTCGCTCTGTTAATTCCAAATTAATCGAATTAGCAGGTACTCCTATCTCTTCTATGGTATATATAATGGTTTGAACAAAATCTTTCTGTTCAAACTCTATAGCTGATAAATTTATCCCCATCTTTAGATTTGAAAAGCCCGCAGAATGCCATTCTTTCAGTTGTCGACACGCTTTCTGTAACGTCCACTTTCCAATTGAAATAATCTGCGCCGTTTCTTCTGCGATAGGTATAAACTCAAACGGAGAAATCAGCCCAAGTTCTGGATGTTGCCAACGTATTAAAGCCTCTGCACCAATAACCTTACCTTCCTTACTGTCAATTTGTGGTTGATACAATAAAAACAACTCATTATTTTCAATTGCATTTGGTAAATCCTGTTCTAATCGTAATCGACGGGTTACTTTTTGAGATAATGTCTCGTCATACATACAAACAGCATTGTTACCTTTTTCCTTTGCGCTATACATAGCGATATCAGCGTGTTGTAAAAGTGTAGTAGTATTTATTCCTCCAAATGGATACACTGCTATTCCTATACTAAGAGATAAGTAAAAACTATGCTGATTTACTACGAATGGTTCTTCAGTTATAAGAAATAGAGTTTTACACAAATTCAATAGCTGTTGCTCTGTTTGGTTATGGACAATGATTGCAAACTCATCACCACCTATTCTTGCTAGAGGAATTGTCGGTGAAAGACATGTCCTAAAACGTTTGGCAACTTCTTTTAAAACCCTGTCACCAATGGAATGGCCCAGTGTATCATTAATAGTCTTAAAGCGGTTTAAATCAATATACAGGAGCCCAAATTTATCCTGTGTTTTTTGCACACGCTTAATGGATCTATCTAATTCTTGTTGGAAGAATATACGATTTCCAATCTCCGTCACCGTATCATGGAATGCAAGGTAGTTTATCTCATCCTGTTGTTGTTTCATCCTCGTTATGTCTTTTACCATTACATAACTCCCAAAAGTTTGACCTTCTATCATAATAGGAACTATAGTGACATACCAAAACAGCATGTCCTTCTCATTGTTATTTTTCACACGCAACTGTAGTGAAGATGAACTACATCGTCTCCCTTTCTTTATAGCCGCTTCCAATTCAGATTTATCTTCATCTAAAAAAATAGAGAAGCACTCTTTCCCTATTAATACAGCACTGTCTTTTCCTAATAACATACTTCCAGCCTGGTTTATATTTAATACGATACCAGTTGAATCAATCGTTAAAATAGGATCCGGATGATACTCATATAATGACTTAAATCTTTCTTGATTTTTTACCAAATCATTAGATTTGTTTATTAAATCCCTTGTTCTTTGAGATACTGTTTGTTCTAATTGATTATTAAACACTTTTAATGTTTCAGTTAAATCTTTGTTTTGCATTCGTACGATTGTATGACGAATCAGTACAAATACAAAAGCAATACAATTTCCCGTAATCAATGTAGCTGAAGACGTTTGCTCTTTCAAAGTAAAGCCAATTAAGACTGCAACTGCAAGATAAGGGAATATGCCAAGAAGTTTCTCTCCAAATGTCGGATTAATAATAAAATAATTTCTTTTAGAAGAAGCATCCTTTGGAATTGTAGCAGCAATAGCAATAAATAATAGGAAAACTCTATACAAACACCTTAAAAATATAACTGAACGCTCTGACAAATCACCTTGTAAGTAAAAATACAAATAGTCCGTAATAGCTAATCCAGTTAATACTAGGATAAAAATATACAATTTGCTTTTTGCATTGAAAATAGCAGGTCGAAAGATTAGTGTAACTCCAAGTAATAGAAGTAATAAATCTATAATCGGAAAAATAAATGAGAGAAAAACATCTCCAATTGATAAGAATAAGATATTTGCAGAAGGTTTATTAAATAAATACCACTCTAATGTAAAAATAGCAGTAACAACAATGCATAAATCACAAAGCAAATATGCTTTCTCCCATTTATTACATTCCATCATGATTTTATAAAAGAACGCAAAGAGAAAGAAGAATAAGAAAAGCAACAAAAATACATCAGAGATATTAAAATTTTTTATTGGTAA
>NZ_JAKUFQ010000086.1:0-24064 GCF_022663475.1 Bacillus cereus group sp. BfR-BA-01382 | reverse complement strand
AAGTCACCTTTTGTTACTTGTAATACTTGCTCTTTCATATCATTTATCCTCCCTTTTCATAAGTTATCTATATGTAATTTCTAAGAAATGTTTATTTCATAGTTTTTATGTTAACGTTACATTAAATTTGATAACGTAACGTTTGTAACATTAATGTAACATAACTATTGTTACGTTGCAATATAATAACGTGAAATTTATTACACTTTTTTTACGTTTTTTTATAATAATCCCCAAAAACCTTTATTTAATGCACTTTTCACTAAGCTCACGTTTGTAACATTCATGTAATATTACAGTCATAAAGTGAAATATAGTCATACTCCTCTCTATTTTTGTTACAAACAGTTTATTTAGTGACACTAAACCTATCTAATCTTTACTTACTTTTAATATGAGATAAAATACCGTCTTTCCAAGATAAGTTTATATGTTTCCTCTATATAACTATGTATAATAAAAACAAAGAGGTGGTCATTTTGAAATTAATCGCATTAGATATGGATGGTACACTACTATCATCTAATCTTGAAATCTCCAAAGAAAACCTACAAGCAATCCAAACTGCACAAGAAGCTGGTCATATTGTAATGATTTGTTCTGGTCGTGCGAAAGAGGATGCTTTAAAGCTATTGGAAGAATATAAATTATCTCTTCCAGTCGGAGCAAGCAATGGGGCCATTGTTTATGTGGATGGAAAAGTAATTAACTCGCGTTGTATACAAAACGACAAAGTGTACAAACTTGCAAAATTACTAGAATCTGAAAGTTTCCCATATAAGTTATATACAAATAAAGGAGTTTATTCTCCATATACATGGCAAGATCAAGTGATGCAAGCGTTCGAAGAAAATAAGCAGGCGCTCGATGTTACATTAGAGGAACTTGAACGAATTACAGAAAAGCAAAAGAAATCGAACTTAATTACTGATTTCAAAAAAATAGAAGATGTTGTAAATAACCAAGAACTAGAAATATCTAAATTCTTCATTTCAACATTTAATGCAGCGCATCGCGCACAGCTATTAAGCGTGTTACAAGAAGACGCTGATATTATGGTTACAGCATCAGCTCCTACTAACTTAGAAATTATGGATAAGAATGGACATAAAGGAAACGGGCTACAGCAGATGGCAGCTCATTTTAATATTCCTATTGAAGATACAGTTGCTATTGGTGATAATTTTAATGATGTACCAATGTTAGAAGTAGCAGGCTTATCTGTTGCAATGGGCAACGCTGAAGAAGATGTAAAAAAACTATGTGATGTTGTAACATTAACAAACAATGAACATGGTGTTGCTCACGCAATCGAGCAATTTGTATTGAAACAAACTTCATCTAGTAAATAAAAAAAGGACTCTTTCCATTTGAAAGAGTCCTTTTTTTATACATGATGACAAGAAACAAAATGATCATCACCAACATTACGAAATTCTGGTATTGTTTTTTTACAAACATCTGTTGCAAACGGGCAACGTGTATGAAAACGACAACCTGAAGGTGGATTTGCTGGACTTGGAATATCCCCTTCTAGTATAATTCGCTCTCGCTTCACTGTTGGATCTGGTATTGGAACGGCTGATAACAATGCTTTTGTATACGGATGTAGCGGATTGGTAAATAACTCATCACGCGGCGCCGTCTCCACAATCGTACCTAAATACATAATTCCGATTTTCGTACATAAATGTTCTACTACACTCAAATCATGTGAAATGAATAAATAAGATAATCCCTTTTTCTCCTGTAACTCACTAAATAAATTAATAATTTGTGCTTGGATAGATACATCTAGTGCCGCCACAGGTTCATCAGCTACAATGAATTCTGGATTTAATACCATAGCTCTTGCTATTACGATACGTTGACGTTGTCCACCAGAAAACTCATGGGGATACCTGTCAATATGATAAGGAGCTAAGCCACATAACTCCAATACTTCAATTACCTTTTCACGAACATTTTCTTTCGTCGCTAATCCGTGGGCCAACATCGGCTCTCCAAGTGCTTCTCCAATTCTCATTCTCGGATTTAATGAGCTAAATGGATCTTGGAAAACGAGCTGCATATTAGGGCGATGTTTTCTCAATTCATCCTTGGATAAAGAATGAACATCTTTCCCTTTAAACTTCACTTCCCCCTCTGTTT
This sequence comes from Bacillus cereus group sp. BfR-BA-01382, assembly GCF_022663475.1. Classification (NCBI taxonomy): domain Bacteria; kingdom Bacillati; phylum Bacillota; class Bacilli; order Caryophanales; family Bacillaceae; genus Bacillus; species Bacillus cereus group sp. BfR-BA-01382. Next base: position 21,913 of record NZ_JAKUFQ010000086.1, on the reverse strand, counting down.
TTTGAACGAGACGTAAAATTGTTTTTCCTATCGTTGTTTTTCCGCTCCCTGATTCGCCAACGAGACCAAACACTTCGCCTTTATTAATAGTAAAACTTACTCCATCAACTGCTTTTACATGTCCGATCGTTCTACTAAATATGCCACCTTTAATTGGAAAATATGTCTTTAGGTTTTTTACCTCTAATAATGGTTCACTCATTGCTCCGCACGCTCCTCATATAACCAGCAAGCTACTTTATGATTTTCATCATTTACATTTAGATTTGGGACTTCTTTTTCACATATTTCCATACAATGCTCACAACGCCCGCTAAAGTAGCAAAACTCATCCAAACCAACTAAATTAGGAACTTGCCCTGGAATAGAATATAGTTTATCTATTCGTTTTCCCATCACTGGTTTTGATTTCAACAAGCCTTTCGTATACGGGTGTTTCGGATTTTGGAATATCTCTAGTACTGGGGCTTCTTCAATAACTTTCCCGCCATACATAACAACAACGTAATCAGCCATTTCTGCTACGACGCCTAAATCATGTGTAATTAGTAAAATGGATGTTTTAAACTCTTCTTTTACTTGTCTTAATAAGTCTAATATTTGAGCTTGGATCGTAACATCAAGAGCCGTTGTCGGTTCATCAGCAATTAATAACTTAGGATTACAACTAAGCGCAACAGCAATCATAATACGTTGTAACATACCACCACTCAGTTCATGTGGATAAGAATGGACGATTTCATCCGCACGAGCTATGCCAACTTTACGAATTAATTCAATAGCCTTCTTATATGCTTCATTTTTACTAAGCAGTTCATGCTCCCTTAACGTCTCTACAATTTGTTCCCCTACAGTGAAGACCGGATTCAGCGATGTCATCGGTTCTTGGAAAATCATCGCAATATCATTACCTCGTAAACTACGAAGCTCTTTCTCTTTCATTCCTAAAAGACTTTTTCCCTCATATAGAATATCTCCGCCTACTACACTACCTGATTCAGCAATAAGCCCCATAATAGATAAAGCTGTTACACTTTTCCCACAACCTGATTCACCTACAACACAAACAGTTTCACCTTCTCGAACAGCAAAACTAACATGATTTACAGCCTTTACTGTTCCTTCCTCCGTTTGAAAGTGTGTTTGTAAGTCTTTCAGCTCTACTACCGCTTTACTCATACCTTCTCACCTACCGTCTCATCTTTGGATCTAACGCATCACGAAGTGCATCACCAAGTAAATTAATGGATACAACTGTTATAAAGATTGCGAAACCAGGAGGAATCCATAACCACGGACGCTTTTGAAAATCAATTAATGAGTTAGCTGCGCTAATCATATTCCCCCATGATGGTGTAGGTGGGACGACGCCGAGACCTAAGTAGCTTAGCGCGGATTCTCCCAAAATAGAACCTGCAACACCTAATGTAGATACGACAATTAAAATGGGTAAAACATTAGGTATTAAGTGATATATAATTTTCCGGTAATCTTTTATTCCTAACACATCAGCAGCTTGCATAAATGCTTGCTCCCTAAGTGATAAAATTTGCCCTCTTACAAGGCGTGCAAGCCCTGGCCAACCTACTAAACTTAAAATAATCATAATGACATACAACCGATAATCAGACGGTACTTTCCACTCTGATAAAATCGCACCCATTATAATAAGTAACGGTAATCCTGGCATCGACATTAAAATATCTGCAAGCCGCATAATAATATTGTCCACAATACCACGATAAAAACCTGCAATCGCTCCTAATAAAGCTCCAAGTATAACTGATAAAACCATTGAAGCTAAACCAATGGTTAATGAAATACGTCCCGCTTGCATAAGCCTTGTTAAAATGTCTCTTCCTAATTGATCTGTACCAAGCCAATGAGAAAAACTAGGTGGTTTGTTAATGAGCGCAACTTGTATTTTTCCTGATGCATATGGAGAAAAGAACGGACCGATAAAACAAAATAAAAACATAAAAATTAATGCATAAAACCCTACAAGTGCCATCTTATTTTTCTTTATCTTTTTAAAAGCTTGTCGCCATGGTGATGATGCGTTTCTTCTCTTTTTTTCTTTTTTTTCTGTAATTACTGTAACAGTCTCCATTTCTTTCCCCACCTTACTTCAACCGAATTCGTGGATCAACAACTGCATATACGATATCTGCTAAAAAGTTTGAAACGATTGTTAAACAAGAAAGAAACATCGTAAATGCCATCAATACTGTATAGTCACGGAAATTTAATGCTTCTAATTGAATATTACCAATCCCTGGCCAGTTAAAAATTTGTTCAATAATAATTGCCCCAGAAAACAAGCCAGGTAATTCAAATGCTAATAACGTAATTGCCGGTAAAATTGCATTTTTTAATGCATGCTTATAAATAACCGTCTTCTCCTTCAAACCTTTCGCTCTTGCTGTTCGTATGTAATCTTGTCTTACAACCTCTAACATACTTGTTCTAAAATAACGAGTTAGCGAGCCGACCCCAAGAAGTGTCAAAATAAATACTGGTAAAATCATATGTTTTGCAACTTCTATCACGTAAGCAAATCCTGTTGAATTACTGCCAACATCAATCATTCCACCTATCGGTAATAACTTAAAGTCAACCGCAAACACCTTAATTAAAAACAAACCGATAAAGAATGAAGGGAATGACATTGCTGCAAAAACACCGATTGTTACAAGTTTATCGAACAAAGAATGTTGCTTCGTCGCCGAGAATACACCGATAATAAGTGCAATTAGCCAAATAAAAAACAATGCAATAATTGCTACACTAAAAGAATTCCAAATAAATTTATTTAATAATGACGTTACAGGCTCTTGATATTGAAGCGAGAAGCCAAAGTCCCCTTGCAATGCATTACCTAACCAATGAAAATAACGCTCAACAATCGGTTTGTTCAACCCATATAATTCCCTCAGTTCAGCTGCTCTTTCCGGTGTAATTTTCGGATTTGAATCAATATAATCCCCAGGAAGAAGTGCGAACAGGACGAAGATAATAATTGATGTACCAAGCAGTGTAGGAATCATTTGTAACAACCTACGAACAATATATGTTTTCACCCTTTTTCTCTCCAATCTTATGCTTAAAATAGAAGAACATTTTTTCAAAGCGGCACATTACTAACCGAATGAAAAAATGTCTTCTACTTATACATTCTTATCGTTATTTTTCAAATGATAATACTGGTAAGTTTGCACTAATACTGTTGTACTTTTCAGGATCAATTCCTTTTATATTCCCGTTATAACCAGTAATTGTTCTACGGTAGTTTAATAGAATTACTGGTGGATCATCACTTAATTCTTTATACAATTCTTTATAAATAGGTTTACGCTTTTCGATATCTACAGTTTCAATACCTTTTTGAATTAGCTCATCTACTTTTGCATTCTTATAACCAAGACTAGTTTCATTTGCAGTAGACAAATATTCACCAGCTGTTTCACTCGGGTCACTTGTAATCGGTGTCGAAACAGAAGCTAAATCATAATCCCCTTTGTTTACCTTAGAAAGCATCGTATTAAAGTCCATAAATTCAGGATTAAACTCTACACCTATTTCTTTATAATTCTCTTTCGCAATCGGAATTAATAAATCACTATCTTTAGCCGAACTTGGACCGAAATAAGAAAGTTTTAATTTTTGACCATCTTTTTCACGAATTCCATCCGAACCAACTTTCCACCCTGCTTCATCTAATAATTTTTTCGCTTTTTCTTTATCGTATTCGTATTTATTAACTCCTTCTTCCGTATAAGCCCAAGAAGTTGGATGAATTGGTACATTGGCTACTGTACCGTACCCTTTTAACGCTGTATCAACATATTTTTTGCGGTCTAATCCGTAAATAAGTGCTTGGCGAACCTTTTTATCCTTTAAGTAAGGCTTATTATTATTCATATAAATATAACTATATGACGGTGCTGTTTCGATTTGGATATTTGCGAATTCTAAAGCCTTAGCCTGTTCAAGAACCTCATCACCAGTACCTAAGCCAGTATGGTCAACTTCTCCTGTTTGGAACAACTGAAGCTTCGTATCACCAGAAGTAATTTTATAAATGAAGTTTTGAATTTTTGGTTTACCCGCATAATAATTTTCGTTTGCTACAAAACGAACTTCTTGACCTGGAATATACTTTTCAAATTTATATGGACCCGCAGCTAATGGCTTTCCATATAAATCTTTTAAGTAATCTAAGCTTGTATTTTGCTTATAATCTTTTCCATAATAAGCTTTTGATAGTACTGTACCTCCTAAAACAAATATAGCTTGTGAATTCACTTTTTCAGTTGTAATTTTAATTGTTTGTGGATCAACAACTTGAATACCTTCAATTGAAGTTGCTTTTCCTTCTTTATATTCTTTACCACCTTTAACCGCATATTGAGAGATATCTACTTCACCCTCATATGCCTTATCATGTAAAAGCGTCAATGTGAAAGCTACATCATCCGCCGTTAATGGCGATCCATCACTAAATTTCAAATCTTTACGTAAATGGAATGTATATGTTAACTGATCAGAAGAAACGTCCCACTTCTCAGCTAATTCTGGAATTGGTTTCCCTTGTTTATCGGTTGATACGAGAGATGCAAAAATAACTGAAGTTACGTTTCCATCCCAACCATTTTGTTGGAAGTATGGTAAAAATACGCCGCCTGGCTTACTAATACCAACTACTAACGTATCTTTTCTATTCTTCGCTTTGTCTGGCACTTTCGTTTTATCTGTCGCAGCGATCTTTTCAATTTTCACATTTTTTAAATCCTGCTGTTTAACCGGTTCTGTAGAAGCCGTATCCTCCTGTCCCCCACAAGCAGATAACACAAGCGAACTACTAAGTAATACTGAAAATACACCAGCCCATTTTTTTGTCTTTTTCTTCATTGTCCCCACCCTAACTGTTTAATAGTTATACCCTTTGAACTTATTAGCTTATGTATGCCTCCCACAGCACATTTATAGCCAATCGGAAAAGTCGGTTTTAATCAGAAAAAAAATAGATGTTTTTGAGGGGTAACAATCTTATTCCGACCTTTCCGGTAGACTTTATGGTTATTAGCTTATATCGTTCAGTATATTTTGTCAATTCTTTCTAAATAAATATTTTGAGAATTTTTCAAAAATTATCACTCTATCCTTATACTTTAAGAAAACTCAGCTATAATTCGTATTAAAAACTTAAAAATCTACTTCTATTTCTTCAGCATGAAACATAGAATACTAATAACCAATTACCAAAAAGGGGGCGAAAATATGGACAACCTATTCCAATACGTCCTGCACTACGTATTATTAACAATTATGATAGTCGGGGCGCTATTACTATTCCCGTTCTTCCCAAAGTTCGTCCTCTTTTTAGCTTTTTTTATCATGCTCGGGATCGCTATTATAATTTCAACGAGAGAAGATACCACGCAAAAAGAGAGCAGAGTTCAGCGCGTAAAGCTGTAACTTTGCTCTCTTTTCGTTTTCATTCACTAGTCTCTTTTACACATATTTATCCCACTATTTTCCGGTCAGTAAGACCCTCACCTCAAAATTCAGCGAAAGCAAAGAAGTTAGGTGGGGGGCGTGCTGCCCGTAAAAGCCCGATTCGTGAGGACTGATTAAAGTCTCACTTTATCTCTCGGGAAATAATTAGCCTTTGTTTTTGTAATTACTCCTATCGAAAAACCACTAATGACATTTATTTTTCACCTTATCATTTCATATGTTTCACAAGCTATGCAAATTGAGGAACACGAATTTATCTAAGTTACTGTTTCACGTGAAACACATCGCTTTATTTAACCTTTAAAGCCAAATATCATTATGAAAAAAGCCACTTCCTCCAGCAAAACTGAAAGGAAGTGGCTTTCTACTCATTACTCCACAATATTCTCTAATTCATTATATAACTCTGCTCGTAACAACTCTTTCTTCGTTTTTTCCTCATATAATTTTTCAAGTCTTTCAACATCAGCTACATGTTCCATTTCACATTCTATTGCATATACATCTTCTTCTACATGCATTAACTCGTTTTCAATCTCTTCAAGATTCCTAGCTTCTTTCTCTTTTACAGGAACCGTTTCAACACTTTTTTTTCCTTGGCGTTTCTGCTTTATTACTTGCTTCTCAAGCTTTTCTTCCCACTTTTGACGAGCCCATGCATAGTTTCCTGCAAACTCAAATAATTTACATTCATCAATCCAGTACGTCTTTTCAAATAACTTATTTAAAAAATATCGATCGTGTGAAACAGCTAAAATCGTCCCGTTATATTGCTCAAGGGCTTCCTCTAAAACTTCTCTTGATTCAATATCAAGATGGTTTGTCGGCTCATCTAAAATTAGAAAATTGATGTCTTGATACATAAGTTGCGCAAGTCTTAACCTCATTTTTTCTCCACCACTAAGTTGCGTTACTTTCTTAAATACTGCTGGACCATAAAATAAAAACTTAGCTAATATATGTCTTGCTTCTCCCTCTGTTACAGCCACATTCTCCCTGAATGCTTCCAATACATTACTCTTCATATTTTCATACGTATGCTGTGATAAATAACCGATTTTCACACTACTACCAACCCTAATTGCGCCAGCTTCTGGTTCCATTTCTTTTAATAGTAATTTTAGTAAAGTGGTCTTCCCTGTGCCGTTGCGACCAACGATAGCAGCACGCTCTTGAAAACGAACATGTAAATTCGCTTGTTCAAATAAAGGTCGGCCAGCAAAACCTTTGCTCACTTCTTTCATTACAACAACATCTTTACCGCTTCTCTCTTGCCCTTCAAACTGAAGACCCATCTGTTTTCGTTCTAAGATTGGCCTCTTTAATTTCTCTATACGTTCTAACGCACGTTCCATATTTCTCGCTCTTTTATGCAATCCTTCATTCGGAGGGTTCGCTTGATTTGCCCATTCACGTAGACGCTTAATTGCTTCTTTCATTTTCTTTATTTTCTTTTGCTGCTCTTGATAAGCTTGAAACTCTTGAAGTAATCTTTCTTCCTTCTCCTCAACGAACTGAGAATAATTCGTATGGTACACGTGAATCTCTCCATCTTCCAAATCAAAAATTTTCGTTACAACTTCATCAAGGAAATAACGATCATGTGAAATAACCATAACTGTTCCAGTGTATTCTTTTAAAAATTGCTCTAACCATTCAACTGCAAATAAATCTAAATGATTTGTTGGCTCATCTAATAGAAGTAAATCTGGTTTCTGCAATAGCATATATGCAAGGCTTACTTTCGTCTGTTCTCCTCCACTTAATTCCGTAAATACTCTTGAAAATAAGTCTGTCACTTGTAAGCCATTTGCTACCTTCATTATATTTGCTTCTATTTCATAACCACCAAGGAACGCAAACTTTTCTTGAATTACTCCGTATCTCTCCATTAGCTTTTGCAAAGAAGATTGTTCCTGCTCTTCTGCCATATTTTTTTCTAGAGCATGCATTTCTTTTTCTAATTCCTTTTCTACTTTAAAAGCGGAACTCAATACATCATATACAGTCATGGCCTCATCAAACTTCGGAATTTGTGCGACATGACCAATACGTGTACCTTTCTTCATATGGATAGCTCCTGCATCCAAACTCTCCATTCCCGTTAGAAGCCCAAAGATTGTTGTCTTCCCACTACCGTTACGACCAACTAACCCAACACGTTCACCATTCTTTATTTCAAGCGATATATTTTCAAATATGATGTTTCCACCAAAAGATTTCGTTACATTATTTACACTACAAATAGTCATTTTCCGTACTCCTTTCAATATAAAAAACCATGAGAAAGAAACATTCCCCATGGTTTTCGGCATAGAAAAAGGAAGCCAAATAGCTCCCTTTTCACACGTTTATTAAAAATGGGTGAAGAGATTCCTATCGTTCAATAGTCACTATGCAATTGTTAAAAAAGGGCATACGTATCCCGTTAACAACTACATCATGAAAAATCGCACGACAAAAATAGATAAAATCTAAAAATTTGGCACGTGCAGCTAAAGAACGTTTCATCTCATTCACCCCTTTCGTACGGAATTTAATACTTACTTCTTTATTATACTTCCCTATTTCATGTTTGAATAGTCATTTTTCTGAAAATAATGAAGATAGACTAAACATTTCAATGAGTGACATCAAATCTTACAAAACTGTTATGTTCACGTAATGGAAAGCGATAGTACGAAAAGATGCCTCCCTATACAATAAAGATGTAAACAAGAGAGACAAACAAAAGGAGGAAACAAACATGATAAAAGAAATCGTAAAAGCAATCTTTGAGGTATTAGTGAACGGACAAGCAGTTGTAAAAGAACTAAATGAACTATAAAAAGGAGTGAAGAAATATGATGAACATGGTAAAAATGATTTTACACGCTTTGGTCGATGCAAAAGCAGTTAGCCAAGAATTAAACCAACAATAAAAAGGGGTATATGAATATGAAGAAAGCCATTATTATAATTGCAAGCACAGCAATTACCTTATACACAATAAAAAATAGAAAAAAGAAAAATACTGAAAATGTTCTATATTATCCATACACACTATTAGAGAAAAAATAAAAGACAAGGTACCCTATCGTAATGAGGATATCTTGTCTTTTATTTTTCCCCATATTCCTTTAGAGGATTTCCTTCTCCTTTTCCCGAATGTATTAAGCGGGATTTTTACACATATTTTAAAGGGGCATATATATAAATGGATACACAACAACTATATTTTTTAAACGATATCGGTAAACAAAAACCAGAAAGTATTCGTAATAGAAGCGCTGCATGTCCATTTTGCGATACAGAACATTTAACGGATATTTTAGCAACTGATGGTTCTATTATTTGGTTAAAAAATAAATTTCCTACATTACAAGATACATTTCAAACAGTGTTAATTGAAACCGATAATTGCGAAGATCATATCGCAACATATACAGAAGAACATATGCGGAAATTAATGCAATTTTCTATTCAACATTGGTTACACTTACAGAAGAAAGAAGAGTTCGCATCTGTAATTTTATACAAAAATCACGGTCCATTTTCAGGTGGAAGTTTGCATCATGCACACATGCAAATTATCGGAATGAAATATGTAGATTATCTTGAAAATATTGAAGAAGAAAATTTCCAAGGGGTAATTGTTCAAAAAAATGAACGCATTGAGCTTAATATTTCAGAGCGTCCCATTATTGGCTTCACTGAATTCAATATAATCATTGATAATATTTCATATATAGATGACATGGCAAATTACATTCAGCAAACTGTACGTTACATACTGACAGATTTCCATAAAGGATGCAGTAGTTATAACTTATTCTTCTATTACTTAAATGGAAAAATCATTTGTAAAGTTGTTCCTAGGTTTGTCGTTTCACCGCTGTATGTAGGATATAAAATACCTCAAGTTTCCACAAAACTAGAATACGTAAAAATACAACTAGCGGAGTATTTCACAAAATGAAACGATTATCAAAAAAAAATAGAGTAGGTATCAAAACCTACTCTTTAATTACACCTTTATTTCGATAGTACACATCTTCTAATCCGATGTTATACTTCATGTTATTATCCGTCCACTCTGGCCCTAAATTCCCTGGCCATCCAGATGTATTCGCTATATATTTCAGTAATGCAAAATCAGTCAAACCTTTTTGCACCCCACGCTTATATCCTTTCATTAAATGCGGCATTGCAATTTGCGCATTTGTACGTGGATCTTTCAGCTCATCATCAGTTAAATGTTCTGGTGCAAGCCCGCCGCCGCGGTGTAGTTGAAACAATCCGAATGAAGTTCCATTATCTCCAACACTTCTTGGATTTAATCGACTTTCATGCTCAGCAATTGCAAGAGGTATCCATTCCGGAAGATTTACTTTCTTCGCTTCCTCTATAATGATTTGTTTCATCTGTTTTGCTTCTTCTGAATCAACATAGCTTGTTCCATTCACTAGCTTATCCATTCCTTCAGACTTTCCTTGGAAATATAAATATACTCCAAGAACAACTAAAAATCCTACAAAGAATTTCTTCACTACCTCTACCTCTTTCTCCGCTGAAATTTGTCCCCTTTCAGCCTTCCCTTTACAATTACCTACATTCTACTACTCTTTTATCATAGCAAATAACTATACGTATTATCATCATGCTTTAGACCGATTTTGTGAAAAAACAGCTGGTAAATACGTGCAAAAATGTAACTTTCATAGACTATAACGCATTTATTGTATATAATTGTAAATTGAATTCTAAATATAAACTAGGAGAATAATAATATGAAAAAATGGCTGTTACTCTTATTTAGTTTACTACTATTAATTCCTGTCCCTATTTCCGCACAAAAAACCGAACAACCAAAAACCCTTATTTTATACAGTTCAAACGATGATCAAATTACAAGTGATATCCAAATACTTAATACACAAGTAGGACATTTCACTAATAATATAACAATTAAAAACATAAAACAGTTAGCTGAAATAACTGATAAATCTTCGTATACACATGTTATTTACATGAGTGAAAAACAAGAAGAACTTTCTACTGAAGCAAAGAAATTTCTAGAAGGATTCCCAGGACCATTACTAGTTTTAGGTCAAAATATAGAACAGTTATCTAATCGTTTTTCATTTATCACACTTAAAAATGAAGATATAAACTCTGATACAATTGAATATCCAACACGTAAACTAAAGAATATATTAGAAGAAGAAAGAACAATTAAACAACTTGACACAAATGGAACAATTCTCGCCCATGCTTTAAGAGGAAATAATACTTATCCATTAATTGTACAGCAAAATAATTCTTATTATGTAGCAACTTCTAACCTCTTTGATTGGATATCTTATTATATTGGCGAAAGCCTATTTTCTTATTTTCAGCAAAAACCCGAAACAAATAAAAAATTAGCTTATTTACGTCTTGAGGATGTTCACCCAGCAGCAGATATAAATCAATTGAAAGAAATTGCTGAATTACTAAAAGAGAAGAAGATTCTTTACATGATCACTGTTATTCCTGTATATACAGATCCAGATACAGGTAAAACACTACATTTAAAAGATAAACCCGAACTAGTCGATCTTTTACGCTCTATGCAAGATGATGGCGCAGCGATTATTATGCATGGTTACACTCATCAATTTTATGATAGTGAAACTGGGGAAGGTTTTGAATTTTGGGACGTAAAGACGGATCAACCAATTCGCCAACCGAAACATGAAAAACCGAAGACAAAAGATGAATTTCCAAATATAGAGTCATATAACCAATATGTAAAAAAAGGGGAAGAGTTTGAGAAAAAATATACGACAGATCATATCGAAAAGGGGATTCAAGAACTTGTAGATGCTAAACTATATCCTGTCGCCTTTGAAGCACCTCATTACACAATGTCTCAAAAAGGGTATGAAATATTATCAAGATACTTTTCAACTTATGTAGGACAACTACAGTTAAGTGATACAACTTGGAAATCCATGCACTCTCCAGCATATAGAAGTACACCATCATTTCTACATGGAATGAAATTAATGCCTGAAACAGTCGGTTTTATTGAAGAAGATAAGCCACAAGCTATTGCTAAAATGAAAGAAAATGCTTTATCTGTTGCTAAATTATCCGATGGGATTATTGGAGCATTCTATCATCCTTACTTAGGTGTGAAACCATTAAAAGAAGTGTTAAAGGATCTAGAAAGTATTCCAAATATAGAATGGATTGATTTACAAAAGGAAAAGAATGAAGTAAAAATGAAAGATATTCATATTACTACGAATAAAGAAGGCATTCACGTTAAAAAACCAACAAGTGCAAATGACATAATTGATTATATAAAGCAATATGGCTTCTTCCTTATACTAGGATTCGTTATTATTGTCTTTCTTTTATTATTAAAACGCGCGAAAAAATTAGAATCCTAATACAAAACCACCGAGCGGAACGCTTGGTGGTTTTTTGTCCTATATCAAACCGTGGCATTTTATTAAATAAATTCAACTTTTACTTTTTCCGTTACATGATTAAAACTATAATTCTCCTATCCTTTCAAATAAAATCGACTTGTATTTTCATATATTGTTTCTGCGACCTTATCGATGGATATGTTTTTTATAGAACTAATTTCCTTTAATACCTCTCGAATCATTCTTGGATGCGTTATAACACCCTCTTGAAATTCCCACGGTCCATCTGTTTCTACCATCATATATTCAAGCGGATAATACGAAACGATTTTTCTAATCTTCTCCTTATGTAAAACATCCGGTGTAATCGAAATATAATAACCATTTCTCATCATCCGTTTCATTGTTTCATCGCTTCCTTTAAACCAATGGAAGTGTGCACGTGAAACTTTATATTTCTCTAGCAAATCACATACAATGTCAGCATCTTCATAAACTGCGTGTAATACAATCGGCAAATTATACTTACTAGCTAGTTCTATAAATTTTTTCAATACAGCTAGGTATGGATCTGCAGCAATCCTTTCATCTTCTTTTCTCAAATAATAGGGCAAACCTACTTCACCAATCGCAACAATTCCCTCTGCGTTCTGTTCAATAAGTTGATAAATCTGTTCACACTCCTCTTTATGAATCTGTTGCTCTGGATGAAACCCTATCGCTGGATATATAAAAGGATACTTCTTCGCTAAAGATAACGTTTCCTTACAAGAGTGATAATTTATAGATACTGCAATAAGCCCCTTTATTTCATTACTATTTTCCACCTCTTTTAGTAATCTGCTCTTCTCTTCATCCTTATATTGATCAACATGTATATGACTATCAATCCATTTCATCTTTATGCCCCCATAAAAAAAACAAGAAAGGACTTCCTTTCTTGTTTTAGCATCTATATTATTTAACAATTAAGTTTGTTATGATATCAAATAATCCAATACACACTACGGCAACAGTAAAGTAGCTACAGAAATCTTTAATTGGTAACTTCACTACTTCTTCTTTACGCATCCCATTTTTCTCCCTTCTTACTAGATCCCTAATTATTTTTCTATCTGTATCTATTATGCAAAAAATATGACAAATTTACTATCGAATTAACTTACGTAAACCTTACAATGTTGTAAGGTTTTAAAAAAGATCCCCATCTTTATTCAGATGAGGATTATTAAAAATTAGTTGGTTTTTCATTCTTCATTACAAACAGAAAGTAATACATTGAGACTTTCTAGTTATACTATATGAAAATTACTATCTTTTAACTATCGAATTACATTACAGAAGGCTTACATGTTTGTAAGTTATGTGTAATGTAATTCGATAGTTCCCCTTACTTATATTTCGTACAATAACGTTAGAAAGTAAGCCAAATAAGAAGAACACTCACATAACCAAATTACATTGCTAGTAGCTACTCTTCTTATACCTTTCACCTATGCTACTACAATGTACCCCCTTCCCCTTTATATAATAAAAAAGCCTTAGTCTATATGTACTAAGGCTTTTTTGTTAATCTCAAAAATACCCTTACCCAGTATTTTTATTTTCGACAAAAAATAGCTGGGGGTATATTTTACTATCTCATCGTTAAAAGTTTGCTCTTCGCATTTATAGGAATATTTGCAACCTCAATCTCTTCAATCGATTCACCGTAACGTCCTTTTGCAAAAACCTTTAATGCTTCATCTCTCTTTAACATATGCTTAACCGTTTTCTTTATTTTCTGCTCTCTACCACGTTCATCGAATGCAATAAATTCATATTCATACCACTCATCACCAATATGCTGACCAATTGTATTCACAACCGTATAGTATTCTTTCGTCTTATAAAATGGATTATATTTATCGATAACCGGTCCAAGTTTCGTAGGCAGTAACATTACTACTATTACTATCATCGCTATTATAGTAGTGATCATTTTTTTCTTCATAATAAACATTCCTCCTCTGCAGGATATATATACATCCATTTTAAAAAGGGGGAATAAAATCTACTATTGAATCTCATTACATTACACTTACATTTTTGTAAGAATTAAAAAAGGTGAACGAATTTACTCGTTCACCTTTTAGCTTGCTTTAAAGCCACCGCCAAGTACATCACGTACATCATGTATAACAACGAAAGCATCTTCATCTACCCGGCTAATAACTTGTTTTAACTTAACAAGCTCTTGTTTATTAATAACAACATATAAAACTTCTTTATTTTTACCAGTATATCCGCCGCGCCCTTCTAATACAGTAACACCGCGTGTCATATTTTTCGTAATAGCCTCACGAATTAAATCTGGTTGATTCGAAATAATCGTAACAGCCGTTTTTGTATCCATTCCTTCTACAATGAAATCAATCACCTTCGCTCCGATGAACACAGCTACAAGTGTATACATTGCCTTTTCTTGCCCTATTATAAATACAGAACCAGCAATTACAACAATATCAATAATTAGTACGCCTTTACCTACGCTCCAACCTAAATATTGATTTGCTAACTGAGCTAAGATTGCTGATCCTCCCGATGTACCTCCGGCTTTGAACATACAGCCTAATCCAATACCAACAAATAAGCCAGCAAATAAAGCTGCTAATAATGTATCACTATTTACATGATATTCAATATGTTCTGTAACGTATAAAAACAAAGATGTTTCTACAATCCCTAAAATTGTATAAATCATTGTTTTCTTATCAAAAAATTTATAACCAACAGCTAGTAAAATTGCATTTATAGCAAAGTTCACAATTCCTGGTGACCAATCAAATAAGTAGTACGTAACAACCGTTAAACCAATAATTCCACCTTCCGATAAACGGTTTGGAATTGCAAAGTAATTAATACCAATTGCGAATAATAATGAACCAATTGTAATTAGTGTTATTTCCTTTATACGTTGATTAACCATAGTTCATACCCTCCCCCCATTTGACATTGTATCACTATCTCCTAGAGGTTTAGAAGTGGTTTTTATTCCGCATTTTCCCTCTTAAAAATTGAAATATTATGTTTAAACAGAGGGGTGATTAATTATTCATATTTACTCTAACTGCACGGACAAATTGCTCCACATTCCCTTTCTGAATATACTTAGCGCGAATGGTTTCATGATTACAAGTAAATTCAAAATACGGATGAAAATCTATGCTATCTATATGCAAATATGAATACTCTTTAAATGTTGAAGAATAGTACGGAAATTTCCCGTAAAAAAGGAGACGCCTAGTAGTGGCAACAAAAACCCCATGTTGATACGATAATATAAAATTATCCTTCTCAAATATCCCTACCACAAAAGCCAGAATCTTTTCATCATCATCTACATACTTTTTCATACTCGATAAAAGTTCATTCATGCATATTCCTCCAAATTCTATTCATTGCATTAACACTTGAAAAGAATCCATGGATTATTACAAACCGGTTTAACTCCTTTATAAAGTATGAAACGCGTTTCCTGTCAAAGATATTTCAAAAAAAATAATCCGTTATGCGATTATACACATAACGGATTAAGATTAAACTGTAGAGCGTTCCACAAGTTCGTATGGAATTTCCAGCTTTTCTTGTTCAGAACTCTCGTCATTCACTTTTCTATGCAACATTTCAAAAGCAGTTTTCCCTATCTCCTTTAAATTTTGATCAATAGTTGTCAGTTGTAACACTTGTGAGATAGGTTGATTATCAAAGCCAATAATTGCTAAATCCTCAGGAACTTGAATGCCTAATTTTTCAACCTCTGTCATAACACCAATCGCAACCTCATCACCTGCTACTATTAATGCTTCAGGAAGATCCTGCATCTCTTTTAACTTATGAGCTACTTTCACACCATCTTCTAGTGTAAAACATTCTGTAAAAATCCATTCTTCATTAACATCTTCGTCTATAGATTGCAATTGCTGTTTATAAACATCAAAACGCTTTTGACTACTCGGCCCTAATTTTCTTCCCGTACAATAACCAATTTTTTTATAACCTTTCTCAATCAAATAATCCATTCCTAATTGAAAGGCCGCTGAATGATTCGTATATACACTTGAGATGTTTGAAATATCATTGTCTTCACAAGCAATTATTGCGCCGTAAGAAGCATACGGTTCTATCGTTTCCCAATCATTTGCACGTGAACAAATAATAAGACCATCCAATTGTTTTGTTTTTAACATATGTAAACTTTTCATTTCTTCTTTTTTATTATAATTCGTTTGGCAAAGTAGCACCCTGTAATTATGCGCTAACGCAGTCTCCATCATTCCGCTCACCATCGCATCAAAACACGGATGATTAATATACGGTAAAATCACACCAACAATATTCGTTTTTCCTTTTGATAAATGAACAGCATTTGCGTTTTGCGAGTAATTCAATTTCTCAACTATCTCTATAACCGCTTTTCTTTTTTCTTCACTTACATATGGGTGATCATTCAACACTCTCGAAACAGTCGTAACTGAAACTCCCGCCATCTTTGCAATATCTTTAATATTAGCCATACACTCACCTCTACCTTTAACTTAATGAATCTCATGAACATATGTCAAATCTTCTTATCATTACACCTTCATTCGTTTCTCTTACAAAAGTGTAATTTTTCTGTAAGCTAATTCGATAGTGACTTTCCGCAACATTTCATACAATTGAGTCAGAAACAGGGTAACAACTATTCGAAAAGGAGCGGATTAATGTGATGAACAAAATGAAAACAAACAATTTCTTAAATACAATGGGCATGGTATTTTCCGCTCTTATCGACGCAAAAGCTGTTGCTTCTACATTAAACAAGTAAGGAGAATGTATTATGAATAACATCACTTTTAACAAATTAGATTTTTTAGGACTAGCTAGTGGCTCGCTTCTTCTTACTGCTTTTATTTACGCCGCTACGCTTGTATAACTTTGTGTCCCCTTTCCCCTTTATTATAAATAGTAATAGAAAAGACGACCGTCTATGCCCGGTCGTCTTTTCTTATTTTTGATTTGATTGCAAAGCTTCTTTTAACTCCTCAAACTTCTCATTTAATTGATCTGTCATCATTTTCATAGCGGTTTTTCGATCTATTTGTTCTCCAGCCTCAATTTGAATTGGATCTCCAAAAATCAATTGTGCCTTTTTCCCCTTTATTAATTCTTTTACACTTGATGGACCAACATAAGCTGCTGGTACTAACGGAACATTAGAACGCATCGCAATTGTCACAGCACCCGCTTTTAATGAAACATCTTCCGCTGATCTCGTTCCACTCGGAAAAATCCCTACTACCTTTCCTTCTTTTAATAAACGTGATGGAATTTTAAGTGTACTTGGTCCTGGGTTCGCACGATCTACAGGGAATGCATTTACATTTTTAAAGAACCATTTTTTGAATTTCCCTTCAAATAATTCTTTTTTGGCCATGTAATGAATTTGAGTTGGATACATCCCTGTAGCTAACATTAATACATCCATAAAACTTGTATGTGTACATGCAACAACATACGGTCCACCTTCTGGTAGCTTTTCTCTCCCTTGTACTTCTACTTTTCCAGCTGTTTTAAATATATATTTCAACAAAAATGTAATTGGTTTATACATTTGTTTCGTTCCTTTCTAAACATCCGAAGTATAATCATATTCTTATAACAATTATAACACTAAGTTTTAGGAGTTGGTAATAAAATTAAGTATGAATTGTTAAATTTCAATTCTTACAAAAGTGTAATTTTCTTGTAAGCTAATTCGATAGTTACTTCTTACTATATTTCATACAATTAAGTCAGAAACAGGGCAACAATTATTCGAAAAGAAGTGGATTAATATGATGAACAAAATGAAAACGAACAATTTCTTAAATACAATGGGCATGGTATTATCAGCTCTTTTCGATGCAAAAGCTGTTTCTTCTACATTAAACAAGTAAGGAGAATGTATTATGAATAACAGTACTTTTAACAAATTAGATTTTTTAGGATTAGCTAGCGGCTCTCTTCTTCTTACTGCTTTCATTTACGCTGCTACGCTTGTATAATTTTGTGTCCCCTTTCCCCTTTATATAGAAAAAGACGACCGTCTATGCCCGGTCGTCTTTTTAATTTTTTCTTTCTTTCAACTCTTTTAAAAGCTGTATCAGCTCAGCTTGTTGTTTTATCTTTTTACGACCATTTCGATTAATTGCTGCAAGCTCACAGGCAACTCCGATGGCGAAGAAAAACAATAAACTTTCTAACATGTGAAATCCTCCATTTGCCTATTAAACAGCTTGACGTAATTGTTCTTCTTGTAAAACTCTCTTATTTATATTTTCTTCTTTTCTCTGGCAAACGTTATTGCGAATAAGTGCTGCAATAACAAGTACAGTCCCTATAATATCAAACATTGTGATCTGATACCCTTGCATCATCATAATAACTAAAGTCGTAATTGGTACAAAATTAATAAATAAAATCCCATTAATGGATGATAAAATTTTCACACCGTAGTTCCAAGCAAGTAGCGCTACAATACCTGGCAATGTCATCATAAATAACAAATCATACTTCACAATAGAAATCGTTCCCATACTAGGAACTGAAACATATCCAAGCGACGTAATAATTACCGTTATAATTCCTGTAACAGTCGTACCGAATACACACGTCAACGTAGAATAACGTAATGTTGACCAATCACTACACGTTTGACCACCCATCGTATAAATAACCCAGCCTACAACACCAATAAATATAAATGCTAATGGGAACATATTATCTTTCAATGTTACAAAGAAACTTATGTCACCTTTTGTAATAACAAACACAGCTCCTACAAAAGCAATAACCATACTCGTTATCATATACTTCTTCGGTTTTATATGCTTATATCCCCATAAAATACAAATAGAAATCATCGGCATAAGTGATTCCATAATGGAAGCTACCATTACACCCGACTTACCCATTAACATTTGCCCTAAAAATATGAGGACATTATATACTGTAAATGCCATCGTTCCAAAAAAGACGAGTAACTTTCCTCTTCCCTCTAAACGAAATGCCCGTTTTCCTTCTTTCATTAACAACAATACAATCAGCATTATCGCCACTGCTCCATAACGAATAAGCGAAAAATAAAATGGATCTATGTATTCTAGCGCATGATCAGCAACCGGAAACATCGCTCCCCATGACATACTCGCAATTAAACACGCTAAAGCCCCTATTATCATTTGACCTCTTCTCACCGCAATCCCCCGTTTCTTTCTATTTGCACAAAGAGAATTGTAAAAGAAAAAATATATCACGTAAAATGATTCAAAATGATGTTAACTATCATTTATAATGATAGTTAACATCAAGGGGGATTACAAAATGGAATTAAGAGACTTACAAATCTTTAAAAGCGTTGCCGACCAGGGTAGTGTAAGTAACGCAGCAAAGGAATTAAATTATGTACAATCAAATGTAACTGCACGTATTAAACAACTAGAAAACGAATTAAAAACCCCGCTCTTTTACCGCCATAAACGAGGGATGACTTTAACAGCTGAAGGAAGAAAAATGCTCGTTTATGTTAATAAAATTTTGCAAGATGTCGACGAACTAAAACAAGTATTTTTAGATAGTGAAACACCCTCCGGTATATTAAAAATCGGTACAGTAGAAACAGTAAGTACATTACCTACCATTTTATCTTCTTACTATAAAAGCTATCCGAATGTCGATTTATCATTACAAGCGGGTCTAACAGAAGAATTAATTAGAGAAGTACTTGATCATCAATTAGATGGCGCCTTTATATCAGGTCCTATTAAACATCCACTCATCGAACAATACGATGTTAGTACAGAGAAATTAATGCTTGTAACACAAAATAAAGCTTTTCATATAGAAGAATTTACAACAACGCCTCTACTCGTTTTTAACCAAGGATGTGGATACCGTTCCAAATTAGAACGATGGCTGAAAGACGAAGGTTTGCTACCAAAAAGAATTATGGAATTCAATATATTAGAGACAATATTAAACAGCGTTGCACTTGGCCTCGGAATTACACTCGTACCACAGTCTGCTGTCCATCATCTTTCTAAAGCAGGTAAGGTACATTGTCATGCAATCCCTGAAAAATACGGCAGTATTTCAACGGTTTTCATACGCCGCAAAGATAGCTATATGACGAATTCAATGCGTAGTTTTTTAAAAACAATTGAAGAACATCATCATATTAATATGCTGTGAAAGACATTCTTACATGAATGTCTTTTTTTCTTACAAAAGTGTAAGTCTTTCGTAAGCTAATTCGATAGTTGCAAGTGGACATATTTCCTATAATTAAGACATAAGCAGGGCAACAACAATTCGAAAAGGAGCGGATACGCATGATGAACAATATGAAATCAAATAAATTTTTACATACAATGGGCATGGTGCTATCCGCACTTATCGATGCAAAAGCTGTTGCAACTACATTAAACAAATAAGGAGAGATTATAATGAACAACATTACTTTCAAAAAATCAGACTTTACCCCGCATTAACGGGCAGTAAGACTCCCACTTCAAAATTCAGCGAAATCAAAGAAGTTAGGTTTAGGTTCAACTGCCCGTAAAAGCCCGATTGGTTCAACTAATAATCAGCGAGGGATACCCCGCCCTCACTGATTAAAGTTTCATTTTATCGGACTTGCAAGTGGAGCTACTCTTCTTACAGCTTTCATTTACACACTTGCTCAAGGTCTTGTTTAACACTTTGTATCCCCAACCCCCTTTATATAGAAAAAGCTGCTCGTCTTATAGACAAGCAGCTTTTTAGTTTGTTTCATATATAATTTGACCTATTTTCGTAATATCATATCCGCCAATCGCATTTAATTCATTATGAAATTCTTCCGATTGCAGAATGTCTTTCACGACTTCAATCAGCTCTTCATTTTCTTTATTCTTCAAAATTACTAAATCATACTGTTCTTTCATGATTGGAATAAAGTCCACATTTACAATTTGCGAAAACTTTTCTGAACCTACTCCTACATCAGCTTTTCCATTTGCAACTTGCGTGGCAACACCAAGATGATTCGATTCTTCCCATTCATATCCACTAATATCGGCTTTATTTAATTTTTGGATTCGTAATTGTTCATCCACTAACACTCTAATACCAGAACCCTTTTCTCGATTTACAAACTTTATAGTGGATCCGGATATGTCAGCCCATGTCTTTATTTTCTTCGGATTTCCTTTTTGGACATAAAACCCTACATTTCTGGACAATAAATTAATCATAATACATGGTTGACCTACTAAAATGCGTTTTACGTAAGGAACATTATATGTACCCGTTTCACCATCAAACAAATGCAAACTAACGATACTTCCTTCTCCTTGATACATTTTCACTAAACTTGTTAAGCTACCTTGATACGCTCTTAAAACATTAGAACTTGGCAAACGATTTTCTATACGTTTAGCTAACATATCTAACGTTAGTTCTTGACCACTAATAATACACGTGTTCAAGATACTACTACCATCGTTTTTCACAGGAGTAACTTGTACCTTTCCTGTTTTCATTTGTTTTATATATTGATCTAAATCCACTGCATCAATGCGCATCTGTCTACCAACTCTATAAGAAGGAAGTTCTCCTTTTTTAATTAAGTCGTATACAGTTAATTTTGATACCTTTAATCGCTTTGCTACTTCTTCCGTTGTGTAGGAATGATGATCCATAGACGATTCCTCACTTTCTCCTTTCATTGTAACAAAGAAAAGAATATTTCTCCTATTTTTTAAAAATAGATATGTGTTCAAATTATATTCAATTATAACTAGTTATATTTAGTTATAATTAGTTATAATTAGTTATAATTAGTTATAATTAGTTATAATTAGTTATATCAAAACGAAAGGGGATTTTTTTATGAATAAATTTACATTACGTTCTATTGGGGCACTTATACTTTCTTTCCTTCTTATATT
>NZ_JAKUFQ010000085.1:0-24081 GCF_022663475.1 Bacillus cereus group sp. BfR-BA-01382 | reverse complement strand
TGAAAGGCAGCTA
Source organism: Bacillus cereus group sp. BfR-BA-01382 (assembly GCF_022663475.1). Lineage (NCBI taxonomy): Bacteria > Bacillati > Bacillota > Bacilli > Caryophanales > Bacillaceae > Bacillus > Bacillus cereus group sp. BfR-BA-01382. The sequence goes on along the minus strand of NZ_JAKUFQ010000085.1, from coordinate 24,068 downwards.
TAAAATTTCGTTTAGACTCTGTTAAAAGCGCGGCTACTGATATAGAAAGAAAAGAAATAAAAAATGACATAAGAAGAATTAAGAAAAACAGTTTATTACTTTTTATATTTTTAAAAGCTAGGTACATGTCTGTGCTCCTTTTAAATAAGAAGGAGATGATGAACATCCCCTTCTCCTTATCCAAATATTTATAAAAACAACTGTTTAATATTTTTTACCACTGTAATCGTAAGTTACCATTACTATCAAAAGTACCTTTGTGTGTATCTTCTTGATAGTCATTATTCTCATTCGCATAGTGCTCCGAGTATAGTCCTTTTGCACCAAAGGCGTTATATGCACCATTACTCACAGTTGCGTTTAATGCTCTTCCAGATTCATGGGATCCTAATTTGTCTGAAGCGCTTTCAATATATGAATTATTTCCATTTGATTTAATAAAAGAAATTGCTACTGAACAACGAGATGCATTTTGATTCGTAGTAGTTTGAGCTCTGTAAGATAGTAGGTTACCGCTTTTGTGACCGCTTAGAGTTGGATAGAATGCACTTGTTGAGATTGATGTTGCTAATAATACTAAAGTCGTAATTGAAAAAACTTTTCCTTTCATTAACAAGCACCTCATAAATTTAATAGTTTAGTAGCGCTACATCATCATAATATCCTTCAAATAAATTCTCCTCAATAAGAAACCTCGATGTTTTACAAACTCTTTAAACACTTAAACATTCATACATTTTTAAAAAGTAACGTATAAGTAGCAATATAAAAAGACTGCAGAGAAATTCTTCTCCGCAGCCTAATCATTATTTTTGTAAAAACGACTGTAAATCTGCAAACTGTCTCTTTGCATCTTCATAGCCTTGCTCGTATAAATTTTGTAGTTTTGCTGTATCTTTTTCCATACGATCTACTTGAAGCGGCACTTCTGGGCGAATAACAAATAAATTACCCGCTTGCTCTTCTTTTTCAATGTAGTGAAGCGTTTCATTATACACTTCATAACGCTTCAGCATCGTGTTAACAAGGTTCGGATATTTTTTATACGCTTTCGCTGCAATCCATCCAAACTTTGATTTTTTCTTCGCGTAACCGTGATTTCTCGTTAAAATAACGACTGATTTTTTAAATCCATCTTCTTGCGCTTTACGAACTGGAATCGGATCAGAAATTCCTCCATCTAATAACTGCTTACCACGGTAATTTACTACAGGTGCAATGAAAGGTAATGAACTAGATGCTTGTAATAAATTTAGTGCATCATCATTTGTCCCCTCTTTTTCAAAATAAACAGACTGTCCTGTTTCACAATCTGTTGTGCCTACAAGGAAACGCTCTGGACTATTAAAGTATGTTTCAAAATCAAACGGTACATGCTTTTCTGGAATCTCATGAAAAATGAACTCCATATCAAATAATTGGCGTTTTCTCCATAAGTTTTTATACGATAAATATTGCGGGTGTGATGCATAATCAATATTTACTGTTTTATTTCTATTTCTTTGTCTGGAAAGATACGACGCTGCATGACAAGCACCAGCTGATACACCGATTACATATGGAAAATATAAATCTTGTTCCATAAAATATTCTAATATCCCGCCCGTATATACACCACGCATACCGCCGCCTTCTAATACTAACCCCGTATTTTCAAGCATGTTACTCTCTCCTCTATATATATTGACTCTTTAATTATTCACCATGTTAAGTATCTTTTTCTATTATATATGAGTTCTTTCAGAAATTATATTCAAAAGACTTGAGAAAAAGGAGTTTTTTCTTCCAATTATATTTCCAAATGATCTGAGACATCCTTTATAAACCTTTGAATAAAGTCTTGCTCTGCTTTCGTATAACCATCTAAAAGTAACAGCCACTTTTCTTCAGCTTGCTTATGCAATTTTTCATGAGCTATATATATTTCATTCCCACTTTCCGTTAAGCGGAAGAAGATTTCTTTTTGATTATCTAACATTTGCATCTTCTCAACGAATTGCTTTTGAAACAACTTTGTACAAATTTTAGAGATCGCTCCCTTCGTCATGCCCATTTCTATCGTGATTGCCGTTACATTCATCAAACCATTTTTTCCGATACATTCGATTACATGTAACTCAGATAAAGACATACTACTTACACCTGTCTCATAAAAAAACTTCTCGTTTTGTCGTTTTAAATGTTCTTCTTTTTTATGCAAAAGTGTACGAATGTCCGACAGTATTTCCATTTGCTTCGTTGTATGCTTCAATCCGTTCGCCTCCTAAGTTTCCAAAGAAACAATTTAACTATATACCATTTTAAAATTATTTTTTCATCTTTACAAGTGAGAAAATCATGTTAAAATAAATTTAGTTTCCAAGGAAACTAAAATACAAGGAGGTTAACAAGATGAAAAAATCTAAACTAACTTTCATTTTATATGTTGTCTGTATTAGTGCCTTACTCGGTTCCTTCGCTCAAAATATTTACACACCTATCTTACCGATGATTCAAAATTCTTTTCACACTTCTCTTTATCTTGTAAATGTAACAGTTTCACTTTTCACATTCGTTCTTGCAATTATGCAGCTCGTATATGGACCTTTAATTGATACAAAAGGGAGAAAATCTGTCCTTATCCCTAGTTTAGTCATTAGTACAATTGGTTCAATCGGATGTGCTTTTTCGGCAAACATTTATTTATTTCTCTTTTTTAGAGCTGTTCAAGCTATAGGAATAGCGGCTATACCTGTAGTTTCAGCAACGATTATCGGCGATTTATTTGAAGGAAAAGAACGCGGAGAAGCGATGAGCCTGTATCAAATGTTACTTGCTCTCGCACCTGCAATGGCTCCACTCATAGGTGGTTATCTTGGCAGTATACATGGTCACTTATCTGTATTTCTCTTTTTATCTACACTTGGCATTATCTTATTAATTATAAACATTTCACTACTTCCAGAAACAAAGCCAAATGTAATTAAGCGGTCTAAAGAACAAAAGAATTACTCTCTTATCTTAAAAAATAAAACTGGATTTTCTATTACTCTTATTGGCTTCATTCAATTTTGTATTTACTTTTGCTTTCTCGTTTTTTTACCGAGCATTTTAGCAAATTCATTTCATTTAGCTGCAAATGCAATTGGTCTTATGTTTGTACCAATGTCTCTTTCTATCATGCTAGGAAGTTATTGCTACAAGCTTTTGCAAAAACGCCTCACAACAAAGCAAGCTTTATTCATCACTAGTTTCTTCAATATTATATGTGTCACTTTATTCTCTTTCACATATAGCATCAATATCTCATTCATCATTATCGTTACATCTTTATACGGTTTTAGTATGGGACTTTCTATGCCAACTCACACTACTTTATTAACGGAGGAATTCGTACAAGAACGCGCAACAGCCATCGGTATGTATAACTTCATACGCTATCTCGGTATGGGCACAGGGCCACTTGTAGGTGGATTTCTTGTATTTAATCAAAATTACTTTTGGATTTTCTTCCTAGGTGCAATTACATTTCTATTTATCATTTTATGCGCAATGAAAATGCTACGTTTTCAGGCTGTACAAAAAGCAAAATAGAGACCTATAGATGGTCTCTATTCTAAACTCTTTGATCTGCAACGATATGAATATCAATATACTTCGTTTCTCTCATAATTTCATTTACAATTGAACCTTTTCGAATTTCTTCCCACCTTGTTCTTGCTGATTGTCCGAGTAAAATTTGCGTTACTTGTAGTCTTTTCGCAACTTCAATAATAACATCCGCTGGCTTTCTTCCTTTTGCCTCTTCTAAAACAAAACTCGCATCAAATTGATTCGTTAACGACTTCCACTCTTCAATCGTCTGCTTTTTCCCAGCTGAAATAGAATCTATATTTTCCCTCTCAACGTTTAATACGTACAATTCAGCATTTAACCGATCAGCCATGCGCCATCCCCGTCGTATTAATTTCTCCGCTGTCGAACTGTATTGTACACAAACAAGAATTTTTTCTTTTACACCAATCGGTTCTATTACTGTTTGGCTAATTTTCTCGTCCATATCATCTGCCACTTCCCGAAGTGATAATTCTCTTAGTGCCCCTAAATTATTAAGCGTAAAGAAATTTTGTAAGCTTTGCTCTATTTTTTCTTCCTTATATATCTTTCCATCTATTAACCTCTTCCTTAATACTTCCGGCGTTGCATCAACGAGCTGAATTTCATTTGCTTTTTGTAAAATAAAATCTGGAATACGTTCTCGCACTTTAACATTCGTAATTTGAGCAACAATGTCATGAACACTTTCTAAATGTTGAATATTAAAAGCTGATAAGACGGATATACCGGCATCTAGCAATTCCTGTACATCCATATAACGTTTCTTATTTTTAGATCCAGGAATATTGCTATGCGCAAGTTCATCCACAACAACGACTTGCGGTGCACGTTTTATAATTCCTTCCACATCGAGTTCATAAAATACTTTCCCTTTATACTCTATTTCTTTTAAAGGAACTTTTTCTAAATCAGCAATTGCTTCTTCCGTCTCTTTTCTACCGTGCGTTTCAATTAAACCAATTACAATATCCGTACCATCCTTTTTCATTTCTCTTGCATCAAAGAGCATTTTATAACTTTTTCCTACTCCTGGAGCCGCTCCTACATATAACTTTAACTTCCCGCGGTTTTGCTGACGAATATATTCTAAATACTCTTCTGGTGTTCGCCTTTGAAAAGTTGGTTTATAGTCATCCGCATACAAAATAAACACTACCTTTCATTCGAAACAACGCTACCTCAATCCGTTAGATTGAGGTAGCACTGTTACTATTTCATTAATTTTTGTAATGCTAAATTTAGCTTTAAGACATTCACTCGATTTTCTCCAAATAAGCCAAGTGCCGCACCTTCCGTTTGATCTTTAATCAATTGATCTAGCGTTTCTTTCGGAATATTTGTTAATTTCGAGATGCGATCTACCTGCACAGAAGCTGCCTTCGGACTAATGTCAGGATCAAGCCCTGAACCTGAATTTGTCACTAAATCAATCGGTACTTCTGTAACTGGAACGCTCGGATTTTGTTTCTTCCACTCTTCAATACTTTTCTCTACTCGTTTCTCTAAATCTGGATTAGATGGTGCATAGTTATTTGAACCAGATGCTTCTGCCTTATATTCAATACTAGAAACACGCCCTTGAAAATAACGTGGATCCGTGAAGTTTTGCCCGATTAATTTAGAACCAATCACTTCATTTTTATCATTATATATTAGACTTCCATCCGCATTATCCTTCATCACTGCTTGTGCAATACCAGTAACAATAAGTGGGTATACAAGTCCACACAACACTAGAAATGTAAAAGTAATACGGATAATTGGTGATAGTATACTTTGTTTCTTTTCCATCTTTTTCCCCTCTTCCTTATATGAACAAGCCGACAATTATATCAATTACTTTAATTCCAATGAATGGTACAATAACTCCGCCAAGCCCATAAATAAGTAAATTTCGGCTAAGCAATGCATTAGAACTCATCGGTTTATATGCAATACCTTTCATCGCTAACGGAATGAGTAATGGAATAATAACAGCGTTAAATATTAATGCTGATAAAATCGCTGACAGTGGTGATGTTAATTTCATAATGTTCAATGCTTCCATTTGCGGAATCGCAAGTGTAAACATCGCTGGAATAATCGCAAAATATTTCGCTATATCATTCGCAATACTAAACGTCGTTAACGCACCTCGGGTCATTAACAATTGCTTACCAATTCCTACAACCTCAATAATTTTCGTCGGATTCGAGTCTAAATCAATCATGTTCGCCGCTTCTTTCGCTGCTGTCGTACCACTATTCATCGCTAATCCAACGTCAGCCTGTGCTAATGCCGGAGCATCATTTGTACCATCACCTGTCATCGCTACAAGTTTCCCTTTATCTTGCTCTGCTTTAATAACCGCAATTTTATCTTCTGGCTTACACTCAGCAACAAACTCATCTACCCCTGCTTCTTTTGCAATGGTTGCTGCTGTTAACGGATTATCACCTGTACACATAACCGTTTTAATCCCCATTTGGCGTAACTGTTCAAAACGCTCACGCATACCCGGTTTTACTGTATCCTTTAAATAAATTAAACCGTAAATACGATTATCTACTGCAACTACAAGTGGTGTTCCGCCCTCTTTTGAAATTAAGTCTGCTTTTTGATTTACATCTTTCGGAATTGTTCCGCCTTGTGACTCAACCCATTCAATAACGGCACCTACAGCACCTTTTCTCACTTTCGTTCCGTCTTGTAAATCAACACCACTCATTCTCGTTTCTGCTTTAAACGGAACAAACTCACCTTGTTCTGCAAGTTCTCTATTATATGATATAGATTTTCCCTGCACATACTCGATAACAGATCGACCTTCTGGTGTTTCATCTAAAACAGAACTAATAGCGGCCCACTTTCCAACTTGCTCAATCGTTTCATTTCCTACAGGCAATAATGTATGAGCCATCCGGTTTCCAAAAGTAATTGTACCCGTTTTATCTAAAATAATTGTATTAATATCGCCCGCAGCTTCTACTGCTTTCCCTGACATCGCTAACACGTTAAATTTTGTCACCCGGTCCATCCCAGCGATACCAATCGCTGATAGCAAACCACCAATTGTCGTTGGAATTAAACATACTAACAATGCTACGAGTACAGCTGTATCAATTTGAAAACCTAAATAATTTGTAAAAATCGGCAACGTCACAACGACGATCAAGAAGATAAGAGTTAAGCTCGTTAATACTGTATTTAAAGCAATCTCATTCGGCGTTTTTTGACGAGCAGCTCCTTCTACTAAAGAAATCATTTTGTCGATAAATGATTCACCAGGATTACTCGTAATAACAATTGTAATTTCATCACTTACCACCATCGTTCCACCTGTTACGGAACAAAAATCACCACCCGCTTCTTTTATTACAGGAGCTGATTCTCCTGTAATTGCAGATTCATCTACAGACGCTAATCCTTTGATTACTTCACCATCATTCGGAATCATTTCTCCTTGTTTTACGATAACAACATCACCTTTTCTAAGATCAGTTGCTGAAACTTGGACAATGTCTCCATTTTCTTTTACAACATTTGCAAACACATCTTTCTTCGACTGCTTTAAAGAATCGGCTTGCGCTTTACCACGACCCTCTGCTAATGCTTCTGCAAAATTCGCAAATAAAACTGTAAATAATAGAATAAGAGAAACTGTTATATTAAACCATCCTGGTATACTACTAGAACTGCTTGGAAGAAAAGATAAAATGAACGTAATGATAAACCCAATTTCCACAACGAACATAATCGGATTCTTTATCATGACTTTCGGATTCAATTTCGCAACGGATTGTTTCATCGCATGTGTTACGATATCACGATCCATCGTTTTCGCTTGTCTAACTTCATCTTCTACAGCATGTATTTGTGACTTATTTAATTGTTTTTCTTTTACTACTACCGGTCTCATCATTTACCCTCCATTACTTCAATGTAAGAAATTCTGCAATTGGTCCGAGTACTAACATCGGGAAAAATGTTAATGCACCGACAATTACAATTGTTCCGATGAAGATGCCACCAAATAAACTATTATCTGTACGGAACGTTCCAACTGTTTCTGGCACTACCGTTTTTTCTTTCAACGAAGCTGCCACAGCTAGCATCGTAATTAAACTGAAGTAGCGTCCTAAAAACATAACTAAACCAGTCGTAATATTCCAAAACGGTGTATTATCTCCTAATCCTTCAAATCCAGATCCGTTATTCGCAGCTGACGATGTATATTCATATACAACTTGTGTTAAACCGTGGAAACCGGAATGAGAAATAGCATCCGTTCCTAAATTTGTTGAAAGAGCTAATGCCGAAAATCCTAAAATGAGCAATGGATGAAATAAAATCGTGACTGCGATTAATTTCATTTCCTTACCTTCAATCTTTTTACCTAAAAACTCTGGTGTCCGTCCAACCATTAACCCAGATATAAACACCGCGATAATTGCATACATAATAATGTTTACAAAGCCTGCTCCAACTCCGCCATACACTGTATTTAACATCATATTTACGAGGGGAACTAGACCACCAATTGGTGTTAACGTATCATGCATCGTATTAACAGCGCCTGTTTCAGCAGCTGTCGTTACTGTTGCGTATAGTGAAGAAAATACTGTTCCAAATCGTACTTCTTTCCCTTCTGTACTTCCTTGTACATGTTCGATACCCATTCCATTTAATGCCGGGTTCCCGTTTAGTTCAGATGTCGTAATCGTTATAAACCCTAGTAAAAATACCATAAATAGTGACACGAAAAGGATGCGGCCTTGTTTTTTATTTCCGACCATTCGTCCGTACGTAAATGGAAGTGCTGTTGGTAATAACATCATAAGCATCATTTGCAAAATATTACTCATTTGTCCTGGATTTTCGAAAGGATGCGTAGAGTTTGCTCCGAAAAATCCACCGCCGTTATTTCCAAGTTCCTTAATGGAAACGAATGATGCAACAGGTCCGCGTAAAATACTTTGCTTTGCACCTTCAATCGTTTGTGCTGTAACCGCCCCATCTAACGTTTGTGGTACGCCAAGTGCGACAAAAACTAGTGCCGCAATAAATGCGATAGGAAGAAACACTCTCGTTAACGCTCTCGTAAAATCAACGAAAAAGTTACCAAGTTCTTTTCCAGCAAGTCCTCTTATAAATGCCATAACGAGTGCTAATGTCGTTGCCGGTGCTGCAAACATTAAAAATGTAATTCCGATTAATTGTGATAAATAAGATAAACCATTTTCACCGCTATAATGCTGTAAGTTTGTATCAGCCATAAAACTAATTGCTGTATTAAAAGCGAGCGTAGGCTCCATTCCTTCAATATGTGCTGGATTTAGCGGCAACACACCTTGTAATCTGAAAATGAAATATACGACAACAATCATAAATCCATTGAGTAAAACTAATGATAATGCGTACTGTTTCCACGTTTGATTGTATGCTTTTACACCTGTAATTTTAAAAATAAGTTTTTCAAAAGGCCCGAATACTTTATCTAGCGTTTTGCTACCTTGAAAAGCTTTCTCTAAATAAATCCCCGTTGGCTTTGCTACTAAAATAAACAAGAGCATTGTAATAATGACTGCAACCCAAATCATAATGAATGATTCCCCCTAATTAAAACTTCTCTGGATTTAATAATGCATACACTAAATACACTGTAATTGCTGCGACTATAACCGATAAGACAATCATCATGATTGCTTTCCTTCTTTCACAACTTTATCTGACCAACTTGCAAGACTTGCCATCGATGCAACTAATAAAATAAAAATCCCGACCATTACAACATCTAACATAACTATCCCTCTCTTCATTTTGTTAAAATTTACCATTTAAATATTAAAAAAGAACACTGAGCTCTACTCAGTGTTCAAAAAATGAACAACAAAAAGTAAACCTCCTCTCTAAACGCTTACGAGGTTAGCTGTCGGATTCGGGCCTAAAGAGTAGCCCTACTTTCAAAACTGAAAGATTCACCCCAAGTGACGATGCACAAAATTGGTTCCCCCGCTCCATTTCTGGAACTCAGCGATTTTAGGTTTTTTTGGAAATTTTATGAATGATTTATGAGAGTAAATATACTCCTCTATATTTCACTTGTAAAGGGGTAAATTACTGAAAATAAGAAAATATCCATCTATTTAAACGCTTACATTGAGTATTATTAATATTCTTTCATCTATTTACTCGTCTTTTCTTTCATTTTCACAGAAATGATCTTTTCGATACGAAATAAAAAGAGCGAATGACATAAAGTGCATAGCTTGTTGCACTTAGCATTCGCTCTTTTTATTTCACTATTTATTCTTCTCGTAAAAAAGCACGTAAATTTCTCCCGCGAATATAAACTTGTGACAATTCTGCATGTAGCTGCTCATATTCGATAACATCTGTTTTTAAATATAAAGCGTCTTTCGATGGCAATATGATATAGGGCCTTGGAAAAATAGGATCCAGCACCACCAATTCTTGAACTCGCTCTACTGATATCGCCCAACGATTCGCTATATCTCCTAGTAACAACACTTTCATCTTCTTTTCCTCCACCCTATTCAAAAAATAAAAAAGAAATATTATCACAATTCGTAAACACGACAAATTTAGCTCCAATTGTTTCATAGAGCCTCGCTGGATATCGTTTATTCCTTGTAACAACAGTAATAGGTGCTTGAAAAGAAAAGCGAATGTGTTCTGTGAAGAAACTAACGATTGGAAGCTCATCTCCTAGTAAAATCACCTTCTTAATACACTCACAAATACTAGTAAAGTCCTGCTCCTTACTGCAACTATAAGTCCAATCAAACCCACAATTCCTAACTTCAGCCGCTATCTCTTCATTTGCCGTAAAAATAATTAACTCATGTTGAAATGATACTAGATCTCTTAAACTATCTACCTTACTTTCTTCTCCAACACAAATAAGTGTTAGTTCCATGTACCTCATCCTCCTTAGTATAAAAGAAATCAAACATAGATTGATATTCCCCTATACTAATCAGATCGATGAAGTGATGTATCCATCATGGCACCGTCCTCTCTCAAGACGCTTACGAAGTTAGCTGTCGGATTCGGACTTTGAGAGTAGCCCTACTTTCAAATTTGAAAGATTCACCCCTAGTGCAGACGCACAAATTGGTTCCTCCGCTCCATATAATTGGACTCAGCGTTTACAAAAAAATATATTCTGGCTGATATATTACTCCTGTATTTTGAAAAAGTAAACAGAAAAAAAGCCAGTTATAAAACTGGCTTTTCACTTATCTATACACGCGTTCTATTCACTTTATACGCAAAATGATTCGTCGGTCCATGACCACTACCAATATTCAATGGCTCTTCAATTGCTATACTAATAAATCGTTTTGCTTCTTGAACAGCATCTTTAATTGAGTATCCTTTCGCAAGTCCTGCTGTAACCGCTGAAGCAAATGTACACCCACTTCCATGCGTTTGCTTTGAAGGAATTCGCTCGCTTCTAAACTCAATAAATTTTTCTCCATCAAAGAGGAAATCAATTACTTCATTACCTTGATATTCTGCATGTCCGCCCTTCATAAGCACATATTTAGCACCTAATTCGTGCAATACTTTTGCAGCTTCCTTACTATCTTCAATATTATGAATCTCCATCCCAGTTAACACTTCTGCTTCTGGGACATTCGGTGTTATAACAGTTGCTACTGGTAATAAATATTCTTTTAATGCTTGAACTGCTTCTTGCTGTAATAATGATGCACCGCCTTTTGCAATCATAACGGGATCTAGCACAATATTATTCCAGCCAAACTTTTTAATTTGTTCTGCAACAATTTGAATTATTTCACTACTAAATAACATTCCTAGTTTCACTGCATCTGGTGTTAAATCCGTACCAATTGAATTCAGCTGTTCTGTAATACCTTCTAACGGAACAGGATATACCCCTTGAACGCCAAGCGTGTTTTGAGCAGTAATTGCCGTAATAGCCGTCATTCCGTATACACCAAGCTCTTGGAATGTTTTTAAATCTGCCTGAATTCCAGCACCGCCGCCGCTATCAGACCCTGCAATTGTTAAAGCTTTATTCACTTTCATCCCACTCATCCTTTTCTATCCAAAATAGCGATGATAAATCGTTTTTGCTTCGCTTATATCTTTCGTTCCATGTACGAGTACACGACCATCTTTAAAAGCAACTAATCTCTTTTCTTCCACAGAAAATGATAATAAATATGGATTTACATTTAAATCATTTACACGATCATCCAGCAGCTTTTTGTACCTCTCAAAATCCATTTCCTCTTTATGAGGTGGTCTAATTTGAACTGTATTTCGCCCGCATAAAACTGCTGTTTTCGATGTGTTTTCTTTATTTAAATACGGGTATATCGCATTCTCTCCGCACGAAGGACAATTGTGTTTACGAAGCTTTTGCACATTCATACATGAATATTCATTCTTCCATACATCAAATGACACAAGTCCATCTCGCAGTGATTCGTAATCTTCTACTAACAGTTTAAGAGCTTCTGTTACTTGATGAGAAACGACGAGAGATACAGCAGGTGATATAATACCCGCTGTATCACATGTTGCCCCGCCAAGCGGAATCGACTGTAATAAACATGATAAACATGGTGTTTTACTAGGAAGGATTGTGTAAGAAAGACCGTAACTACCTACACATGCACCGTAAATCCATGGAATAGAATATTTTTGTGCTATATCATTTACAATAAAGCGTGTTTCAAAATTATCAGTCGCATCAATCATTACATCAACATTTGTAACAAGTTCTTCTAGCTCTTCAGCTGTTACATCTTGAACGAGAGCTTCTATTGTTACATCACTATTGATCTCTTCTAAACGTTTTTTAGCCGCTATAGCTTTTGGAAGATTATTCTTTACGTCGCTCTCTGCATACAATTGTTGTCTTTGTAAATTACTCCAATCTACATAATCACGGTCAACAATTGTTATCTTGCCAACACCTGCTCTTACAAACATCTCTGCATTTGCACTACCTAATGCACCTGCACCGATAATAAGCACATGCTTTTCTCTTATCTTTTGCTGTCCTTCTTCTCCAATTGGAGAAAATAGTTCTTGGCGAGAATATCGATTATTCAACTACGCTCATTCCTTCTAAAGGACTACTTGCAGTTGCACAACGCTTACGTGCAATACGACCTGCTTCAAATCCTAAACGTCCTGCCTCAATACTTAATTTCATTGCTTGTGCCATTTTAATAGGATCTTTTGCTCCTGACACAGCCGTATTTAATAACACACCATCCGCTCCTAATTCCATTGCAAATGCCGCATCAGCTGGACTACCAATACCGGCATCAACGATAACTGGTACTGTCGCTTGTTCAATAATGAAGCTCAAATTTAATGGATTTACAATACCAAGCCCTGAACCGATTGGTGATGCTCCTGGCATAATCGCATGCACGCCAAGCTCTTGTAATTTACGTGCTAATACAACATCATCAGATGTATACGGAAGTACGATAAATCCTTCTTCTAGTAACATTTCAGATGCCTTTAACGTTTCTACCGGATCAGGTAATAACGTTCTATCATCACCAATAACTTCTACCTTTATCATGTCACAAAGCCCAGAGGCTTTTGCTAATTTTGCAATACGAACAGCCTCTTCAGCGTTTTTTGCCCCTGCTGTATTTGGTAATAACGTATATTTTTTCACATCAAGTTTCTCTAATAAATTAGGTTGCTTTGCATCAAAGATATCCATACGACGTACTGCAAACGTTAAAATTTCAGCTTCAGAAACGTCAATTGCCTTTTGCTGCACGTCAAAATCAGGGAATTTACCTGTTCCTAATAAAAGTCTAGAATGAAATGAAAATGGTCCAATGTTTAACATAATCAACCGCCTCCTACGAAAGTTACAATCTCAATTTGGTCTCCATCAAAAACAGATGTATCTGTATGATCATCTTTTTGTAAAATATCTTTATTACGCTCTACTACAACAATTCTGTTATCTAGCTCTAAATGTGTAAGTAGCTCGGCTACTGTTTTTACACTCTCTGGCACTTCAATTTGATTACCATTAATTTTCAAATTCAAACTTCCATCCCCTTTCTAAACCGTTTTAGAAAGCAATGAATCTAGCAAATGATTCTCTTGCTTTCCTTCTATTAAATCAGCCATATATTGGCCAGAAACAGGACTTAATAAAATACCGTTTCGATAATGGCCCGTGCAAGCATATAAACCTTTTATTTCTTCATGCTCTCCCATATAAGGAGCTTCATGATTCGATTGTGGTCTTAATCCTGCCCACGTGCTTTCCCATTCTGCTTCTTTTAAAGCTGGCAATATTGTATAAGCACGCTCTAATATAGAAGTTATACTTTCTGGCTGCACAGTTTTATTGAACGTATGTGGCTTCATTGTTGCCCCAATTACGTAACGTCCACCGCGCTTTGGAGTAATGTAAAATCTTTCTTGAAAAATAGGTGCTTTTAAAAGTTGTTTTCTACTTCTTACCGCAACCACTTCTCCTTTAACTGGATATGTACCCCAATCGCGGTGAAAATAACTGAGTAACTTCGTGCTCCATGAACCTCCTGCAATAACGACTTTCTCACATGTGACAATACCTTCACTTGTAATAACTCCAGTCACTTTATTATTTTCAATACGGATATCAAATACTTCTGTCTGTTCATATATATCAGCACCGGAAATCGCTGCAGAATGTGCGAATGCTTTCGTAAGCTCTGGTGCAATAACATGACCGTCTTTCGGATAATATACTGCTCCTATAATAGATTCGGATAGATATGGCTCTTTTTCCCGCACATGGTCTCCCGTTAGAAAATAAGAATCTTCACCTATTTTCTGCTGCCAATCCATAATGTGAAGAATTCTTTCCTTCTCATCTTCATTTTGAGCAATACGATAAATTCCTTTTTCTTCATATCCAATATCAATACCCGTCTTTTCACGTAAAACTGCTGCAAGTTGTGGAAATATAGCTCGGCTTTCTCTAGCAAGTTCAAATAGCGGATCATACGCATCCCATTCTGCTTGAACACCAAGTAAACCAGCAGCTGCTTTCGAAGCTTCCGATGCAATTTTTTGCTTCTCTACAATCGCTACTTTATGTCCTCTTTCTGCTAGAAAATGTGCAACTGAACTACCAATTACACCACCACCAATAATCGCTACATCATACTTCTCACACATGTTTTTCCGCCCACTTTCTTATTGATTCCTTATAAGACTTCGCTTTGCTATACGGGTTACTACTACTTAAAATTCCAGACATAACAGCAATTCCACTTACTTCACTTGCCAGAATATCCTTTGTATTCTCAGGAGTAATCCCTCCAATAGCTATAATTGGTATCGATAAGCTCCTTGCAATGTCCGAAATTTCTTCAAACCCTCTCGCTGGCACACCTTTTTTACACTCTGTTAGGAATACATGACCATAAACGAGCGAATCAGCCCCGTTCTTAAAAGCCTCTATCGCCTCTTCTAAAGAATGTACGGAATAACCGACATGCAAATAAGAAAACTTTTCTTTCACTGACCTTACATCTGTACTTCGATATCCTAGTTGAACACGCGGGATATTTAATAAAATAGCAATATCAATTCGATCATTGATAACAAGCTTTGATGCTGGAAAGCCTTTTTTCAAAAGGCTTTCCACCCCTTCATATAATTCCTTCGTACTTTTCTCACGCTCACGAATATGCAAATAATCAATCTCGCTCTCAATTTGCATCGCTACACTCACTAACTCTTCGAATGACATGTGACCATTTGAGATTACATGAAGCTCATTTTTCATATTCATTCGCCTACTTTAAAATATTTTCGAATAGCTCATCGGCCGGAACGATTTCTTTCGTCATTCCTTTATCTTTCAGCCATTTATTTTGTTTTTCCCATGATTCTTTTGAATCTGATAAAAATGGCTCATCTTTCGTTTCCATCTTCTCTAATAAAATTTTCATACTTTCTTTTTCAACTTCTGGCACAAGCGGGAAGTTTTCTTTTTCTTGATGATTTAATAAAATATTTAATGCTTCATCTGGATTTTTCTTCATGAAATCATAGCCTTTTTTCGTACCACGTAAGAAGGCTTGCAACGCTTCTTTATCTTTTTTCAACGTTTTATCACCTGTTACAAATACAAGCTCATGATAATTCGGTACACCATAATCTGCTGGATTAAAGTACGCTGGTTCATGACCTTCATGACGCATAACAGGTACTTCATGGTTAATGTATGCCCCTGTTACCGCATCCACTTTTTTCGTAATTAATGCTGGTACTAAATCAAAGCCAACATCGACTACTTTCACTGTATCTGGATTACCACCAGCTTCTTTTACCATCGTTTTTAAATACATCTCACTTAAAGGTGTTCCAGAATATCCAACTGTTTTCCCCTCTAAATCTTTTGGCGATTGAATGCCTGCTGACTTCAGTGATACAACATGATTTAATGGGGAACGTACGACAGCTCCAATTGATTTCACTGGAATTTGTTCGTTTGCTTTTGCCATAACAACATCTGGTTGATAATATAAGCCAACCGTTACTTTTCCTGCAGCTGCTAAAGTTAATGGATCAGTCGGATTAGAAGGGAATTTAATATTCACCTTTACTCCTTCTTCTTTAAAATAGCCTTTTTCAATTGCTGCATAAATAAAGCTATGTACCGCATTTGGGTACCAATCAAGCATGACCGTTATTTCTTTTTCTTTTTTACTCTTATCTGATGCTGAATTACTAGAACATCCAGCAATCATTGCAACTAATAATGTAAACACAAAGATGCGTTTTAATAATTTCATGAATGCTTCCTCCAACTAATGAATTTCTTTTCTAATATCGAAATAAGGATGACGAAGAAAATAGCTAGTAATGATAACAATACAATGGGTGCAAATACACCTGCTCCGTCTAACTGCGTCATCATTCTTTTACTGAAATATCCTAACCCAGCTTGCGCACCGAGCCATTCGCCAATTGCTGCTCCGATAACACTAAGCGGAACTGCGATTTTTAAAGCTGAGAAAAAATAAGGAAGAGCAGACGACAATTTTAATTTAAGAAAAACATCTTTTTTCGTTGCCCCGTATGTAACTAAAAGCTCTTCCCATTCTTTTTTCGTACTGCGTAGTCCATCATACGTATTGACCGCAATCGGGAAAAACGTAATTAAAACCGTAACAACGACTTTACTCCAAATCGTATATCCAAACCATAAAACGAAGAGCGGAGCAAGCGCTGTAATAGGAATCGTTTGTGAAGCGACTAATAATGGATAAAATGCTCTCTCCATCCAATTACTCGCGTTCATTAACATCGCTAGCCCTACCCCAAGTACGATAGAAATTGCCACACCTATTAAAACGACATATAATGTTGCCGGCAAATGAACCGTAAATAATATATCTTTTAGTTTCCATATCTTCATTACAATCGCAGACGGTGACGGTAAAATGTACATTTCATCTACGATCCTTGCGCCTACTTCCCAAAAGGCAAGTAAAATACTAGAAAGTGTAAGGGCAGGTAATAGCTCCTTCAACCGGTTCATCATACGAGTACCTGCCTTTGTAACATACTAAGAAGCTCATCTTTAAGCGCTAACACTTCAGGTTTATATAAATCTTTTCTTGTTCGATTACAATCAAGCGGTACAACCCTCTCGGTTAAAGTAGTTATCGGTTGCTGCTCTACTACTAAAATTCGATTAGAAAGAAACAACGCTTCTTCCACATCATGAGTGATAAATAAAATTGTTTTTTCCCACTCTTTCCATTGTTCAAACAGCCATTCTTGCAAAGATGCCTTCGTTAAAGCGTCCAACGCGCTAAACGGTTCATCTAACAACAATACCTCCCCACCTGTTAATAAAGTCCGAATAAAAGATACGCGTTGTCTCATACCACCAGATAAATCTTTCGGATATTTTGTCTCATACCCTTGTAAGCCAAATTTATGTAGCAGTTCCTTGGCCTTTATTTGTGCTTCTTTCTTCTGTACACCTTGACACTCTAGCGGCAGAGCAGCATTCTCAATAATCGTTCGCCACGGCAGGAGCATATCTTTTTGGGGCATATACCCTACAGGATGGCTCTTCGTTTCTGTCAGCTCTATCTGCCCAGTACTTACTTCTTCTAAACCTGTAATAAGGCGAAATAGAGTACTTTTCCCGCATCCACTCGGTCCGATAATACTTACAAACTCTTTATCTTGTATAGAAGCATTTAATTCATTGATGATTGGTTTCTCATCATAATGAAAAGAAACATTATGAAACTGTAGTATGTTCTTGCTCCTCAAATCCCCACATCTCCTTACGATAGGACATATCCCAGAATAAATATTCAAATCGACTGGAATATAGGAAAATCTCCTCTAATTGATCTAGCTCTTTTTCAGACTTTCCAACTGCCATTTCATTTAATAAATCGATTAACCAAATACAAAGGTTACCGTATTCTTCAGAACTATATCCTTGAATCCACTCACCAAAGAACTCATGATCTCTTGCTCCAGAAATATCATTTAAACGCTTTCCAATTTCCCAGTAGCTCCACATACATGGAAGAAGTGCTGCTATTAATTCCGCAAGTGTGCCATTTTGAGATACAGACATCATGTAATTTGTATAAGCCAAATTTTTAGCAGATGGCTTTGCAGACTCTATCTCCTCTATAGAAATTCCCAGTCTTTTTGCATATTGTTTATGGATTGTCATTTCTCCATTTAATATGCCATCAATTTGTTCAGCAAATTTCCCCATTACTTGTGGATTTGTTGCTTTTACAACACCAATCGCATATAGCTTTGCATAATCTAACAAATATAAATAATCTTGAATAATGTAATACTGAAACTTATCTTTTTCTAACGTGCCATCCCCCATACCTACTACAAACGGATGATTATGACTCATCTCCCAAACTGGTTGTACAGTTTCTAATAATCTATCGCAAAATTTCATTTCGCTATCCCCTTCCGGTATGTGTATTTAAATAAAAAACCACTTCTAAATAAGAAGTGGTTACAGCAAATAAAATTATAATTTATTCGTTGCTCCACTTCCCTTCGCTAGTATTACCTAGATCAGGTCTGTAAGGGTTAAGGATTATTCCTCTCTCAGCACAACAAGCACCCCTAGTGGTTTCAATATGAAATTTTTAAACAAAAAAGCCCCGTTTCTATACGCAAAGAAACGGGGACTTATTATTAGTGTCCGAATTGCTTCCCTACGCTAGCATAATCTAGATCAGGTAATGAAAAGGATCAAAGGCTTACGGCCTACTCTCAGCTGGCAACACCAGCTCTCCTAGCAAACTATGAAATTATCACTGTCAGTATAACATCGTAATAAGACATCATCAACTGTTTTAATTTTCTCAATTGTCAACAAAATAACAAAACTATATAATACTTATATTCTATCTTAGAAATTATTATCCTAATTAATTGGATAATAAGGAATCATTATCCTCAAAAAATTTATTTTTATATTGATTTCATATTACATTTATGTGAATACACCCACTATATTATATCTTTATACTATAATAAAATTACAACTATACAACTAGAGGAGGTCTCTATTATATGAATATGAAAGCTACTGCTTTAACAGCAACTACTGTAGCGATTGCTTCTTTACTTCCTTCTATGGGTGAAACAAATGTACAAAAAGCAAACGCTGAACAATTATCTAATATTAAAACTGGGTATGTCAAAGTCGATCAAGTAGCATTACATACAGAAGATAGCGTAAAAAGCACATCAATTGATACAATTCGCTTTAATACAAAAGTGAACATCCTTGAAATAACTAATGGTTGGTATAAAGTATCTGTTCATAATAAAGTAGGTTATGTACAAAAAGATGCTATTTTACTAAAAAACAAACTTCGATCTAATGATCAATACATCGTCAATGCTAATGCATTGAACGTTCGCTCCGAACCTAATTTAGAATCTTCCATTTTAGATGTATTACCAAATGGCAAGTTCATTACCGTTCAAGAAGATCAAGGCGAATGGTATAAAATATCACATAATGGCCAAACAGGTTACGTACAAAAAGCATTCATCTCTAATGGTTCACAGCCCTTAGTAAAAGGAATCACCGTTCAAAATAATACAAAATATACTGTTGCAACACCTAATCTGAATGTACGTAGCAACACTAGTACAAGTAGCGCTCTACTCGGTTCATTACAAAAAGGTACACAAGTACAAGTAGTAGAAACTGCAGGAACTTGGTATAAAATTCGTTTTGGCACAGGATACGGATATGTAGCAAAACACTATGTAGTACAAAATCAACCACAAGCCAAAACAGATCAGCCTTCATCTATTCCAGCTGCTTTCAAATTCCCTGCTCAAGGAAGAATTAGCTCAACCTTTGATATACGCTGGGAACAAATGCATTATGGTATAGATATTGCAGCTCCAGGGAACGTCTCTATCCAAGCTGCTGCTGCAGGTAAAGTTGTGAAATCTTATTATTCAGCTAGCTATGGCAATGTTGTTTTCATTGCGCATCAAATCAATGGGAAATTATATACAACTGTTTATGCTCATATGAAGGATCGCACTGTACAAGCTGGTGATCAAGTACAAACTGGACAATTAGTAGGTCATATGGGAAACACAGGTCATTCATACGGGCAACATCTTCATTTTGAATTACATAATGGAGAATGGAATTTTGAAAAAACAAATGCAGTAAATCCACTGCCATATTTAGTTAGGTAAGTTGTATGCCACGCAATATACCTCTTATAATTGAATACGTAGCCTTTTTAGGTTTAATCTGTTGTTTAATCATTTACAATACAAACATTGTATTTTTATCTATTATTATTGCTTTTGTTGCATTAGAAATTATGATGGAATCATTTCAAGTGCAACTAAAACAAAAAATTGCCCATATTTATAACGCTATATTTCTTTTGAGTGCTCTCATAACAAATATAATTAGTAATGGCTTTTATTTATCTACTGTATTTCCAATATTCTTTATGGCTGTTTTATTATTTGTAGCTAGATATATTAATGTCCCTTATAACCAAAAACAAGAACAAGAAGCTTAGAAAGAGGAGACACTGTGTACCAATCTTTCAAAGATACTCCAATAAAATACATATTGAATTTGTATAAGAAAGCCAATACTTTTTTTGGTATACAAGGAAGTTATACTGCACAACTTCTCCTATATGGAATGTTGTTTCTTGTCTTAATCACTTTCTCCTTGTTTTACTAACAAAAAAGGATCTCACATAAACTGGAGATCCTTTTTAATTTATATTAATTTTTCATATCGAAAATATTGTTTATCCACAAGCATATTTTTCATAAATAAAGCTCAGATTATATTTTTTCTCTAAGCTCATTCGTTGTTCGTCATCGCACCAATAGAAAAGAATATCATGAATCGTTGCGTAACGCTTATTTTTAAGAAATAGCCTAAAGAATGATGGTAAACAATCATGTAATTGTATAAATATATAATTGCGTAGTGTTTCTTCTTTATATTCAATGCCCTTACAAATATACAGTAATTCTTCACAATAATATGCATGCTGTGGAACTTGTATCATTTCGAAAAATGGCACATAAGATAGTAGCTTTCCAATAAAATGACCGTATCGATCCATTACTCCTAGCGTCATATGCTCCATCATTTCTTTCATCACATATAAATAATCATCTACATGAGTTGTCTTTAACGGGTCTAAGCGATCGGAAATTTGAGATAATACAGCTCTTTGACATGCTAAAACTGCCTGACTAGGTCCATAATATGATAGGAAATCTGTACACTTACGATATTTACGTAATAAATCATGTGTATATAAATCATATACGAAAGTATTACAATACATTGCTAAACTCATCATATCACTATTTAATTGCTCTTTTGATAATGATTTCGCTCTCTTGCACATATAAAAGAATGTAAACTCCAATACTTCTTTATGAGATAATAAATGTTTACAATCGGTTATACATTTCTCATTAAATTTAACTCTATCCCAAATTTCAATATCCCTATCTGTCAGTTCACCTATACGATATTTAATAATTAAATAGTTTAAAGCAACTGATTGCGTCAAAAGATCCCATGTTTCATATTCCAATGAAGTATGAACAAACTCAGCTAATCCTTGCGCTATCATAAAAGCATTTGCCTCTTCATACCAACCAATCTCTTGGCATAAGCGAAGAATACGCACTAAAGTTGGAATTTCATCTTTATGAAACTGCGGTAAATTCTTTACTTTATTCATGCCATATACGATAAATGCCGCTAAATTTTCTTCTTTATAAAATTCTTTCTCTTTCCATACTAATATAGTTCGTTCTTTCCCCTCACCTTTTGGGTGACAAGGTACAAGCAAAGAAAATAATTCAGCGAAATTATTTGGTTCTATATATGTATCTGTAACCAAATTCCAATTTGGATCGCCCTGTACAGCCTTCATATAATTCCCCTTCCCTTTTCATCTATGTAGGAAATATTAATTTAATATCGAACCATTAAAAATTAATATTGTTATATTCAAAATCTCTCATAATACTTATATCTATCAGTATATCATCTTTTCTCTTATTAAAAATTAAGAATAACAAATTTTAATAAACTGTCGAAATTATTCACCATATACTTATTATATAATGCCTCAGATACATCACGCTAATATATTAGTTTAATCCATATATACTAGAATAATGCATCTGAACTTTATATATAATTTAGCTCTTTATGAGTGACCATTAAAATCTCGGTTAATTAAAGTTTCAATTTATTCTGTATGCTCTGAGATTTCGCTCAAGGCAAATCCAGCTTGATCATCTGCCGATTCCCTTATAGCTAAATCTCCTAGTGCTAACATGCCAATAAGCTGACCACTATCAACTACTGGTAACCGTCTAATTTGATACTGTGCCATTAGCTCTGTAGCCTTTTCAATAGAATCATTTGGAGAAACTGAGATAATATTTGTTGTCATTACATTTGTAATTTTATTAGATCCAGGATGTTTTTCAGCAATCCCTCGAACAACTAAATCTCGATCAGTAACAAGCCCAACAACTTGCTCATTTTCAACAACAGGAATTAATCCAACCGATTCTTCCTTCATTTTTACAGCTGCCTCATATACATTGTCTAGTGGTGTACAATGTACAATATGGGTACTCATTAAGTCTCTAACTTGTGTCATTATTTATTTCCTCCTTTTTATACATACCATAGCTTTTCCAAAATTCCTTTATTTATTTCTGGAAAGTAACATTATAAAAAGGATTAACAAAATAAAAAAGAGCCAGCATAATGCTGACTCTTTTTTGTATGACCCGTACGGGATTCGAACCCGTGTTACCGCCGTGAAAGGGCGGTGTCTTAACCACTTGACCAACGGGCCATGGCTCCGCAGGTAGGACTCGAACCTACGACCGATCGGTTAACAGCCGATAGCTCTACCACTGAGCTACTGCGGAATAATATATGGTGGGCCTAAATGGACTCGAACCATCGACCTCACGCTTATCAGGCGTGCGCTCTAACCAGCTGAGCTATAGGCCCATATACTTACAGGGGCAGTAGGAATCGAACCCACACTGGAGGTTTTGGAGACCTCAGTTCTACCTTTAAACTATGCCCCTAAATGATGCCGGCTAGAGGACTTGAACCCCCAACCTACTGATTACAAGTCAGTTGCTCTACCAATTGAGCTAAGCCGGCATAAAAAAAAATGGTGGCTCGGGACGGAATCGAACCGCCGACACGAGGATTTTCAGTCCTCTGCTCTACCGACTGAGCTACCGAGCCAACATAAATGGCGGTCCCGACCGGGGTCGAACCGGCGATCTCCTGCGTGACAGGCAGGCATGTTAACCACTACACCACGGGACCATTTGGTTGCGGGGACAGGATTTGAACCTGCGACCTTCGGGTTATGAGCCCGACGAGCTACCGTACTGCTCCACCCCGCGACAATATTAAATTTAAAAAATGGAGGAGGTAGAGGGATTCGAACCCCCGCGCGACTCTCGCCGCCTGTCGGTTTTCAAGACCGATCCCTTCAGCCGAACTTGGGTATACCTCCATGAAGGAAAAATAAATATTTTATTATTATATGTCTAAACCATTTAAAAGAAAATGGAGGAGGTAGAGGGATTCGAACCCCCGCGCGATTCTCACCGCCTGTCGGTTTTCAAGACCGATCCCTTCAGCCGAACTTGGGTATACCTCCGAGACATATATTAAATAAAGTGGAGCCTAGCGGGATCGAACCGCTGACCTCCTGCGTGCAAGGCAGGCGCTCTCCCAGCTGAGCTAAGGCCCCATGTTTTTTGGAATATCGGGAAGACAGGATTTGAACCTGCGACCCCCTGGTCCCAAACCAGGTGCTCTACCAAGCTGAGCCACTTCCCGTTAATAAAAGCGCGCCCGAGAGGAGTCGAAC